>QQNE01000052.1 GCA_003402735.1 Verrucomicrobiota bacterium | reverse complement strand
GGCATGAGCGGAGTCAACGTCTGACCTTGACCCAGGGCCAGGGCGGGAAGGGCGAGCAGAGCGGAGCAGAGACGGGTCGGGAGCATTGGGCGCGGCAGGAATCCGTTTCGGAGGCGGTCAGGGATTTGCAATTCCGTCCCTGACCAGGCTGACCACGCATTCCAAGTGCCGTGTCTGGGGAAAGAGATCAAACGGTTGCACCCGCGTCAGTCTGTAACCCTGCTGCCGGAAGCTGGCGAGGTCGCGCATTTGGGTGGCCGGGTCGCACGAGACATAGACGACGGATTTGGGATTGAAACGGAAGAGCTGTTCCAGGAATTCCGGGCTGCAGCCTTTGCGTGGGGGATCGATGACGACCGCCGTGGCATCGGGAGGAAAATCGATTTGGGCGAAGATGGCTTCGGCGCTGCCGACGTGAAACTCCGCATTGGGGACGCCGTTTGCGGTCGCGTTTTCCCGGGCCCAGAGCAGGGAGCCTTCGTTGACTTCGATGCCCGCGACCCGCTCGAAACCGTCGGCGCAGCAGAGGGCGAAGAGGCCGCTGCCGCAGTAGGCATCGACCAGAAAACGGGCTCCTGCCCGAGCCGCCTCGGAGCGGACGTGTTCGACAAAAGTGGGGAGAATCGAGGGATTTGTCTGGAAAAATCCACCCGCGGGAAATCGGAACGTGATGGGGCCGACGCGTTGCTCGCAGATTTCCTCGCTGCGGGTGCGGACTTGACCGCCGTCGGATTCCCGGAGCAGCAATGTGGCCCCGCGCCGGTAGGTTTCCGGTTGGGAGCGCACTTCGTCTCGGACGCTAGCGAGGGCTTGGTTGAGCGGTGCGGAGGCGATCGGGCACTGCGGGACGTCGACCAGCTTGAAGCGTTGGCCGGCTTGCAAGAACCCGATTGGACCGACCTGACCGTCGCGGGGCTGTTGAAAGTGCGGGGTGATTTTGGATCGGTAACCGTAGCGAAGCGGGGAGGGGATCACGGGATCGACGGTGGCGTCCTGGATGCCGGCGAGTCGATGCAGGAGGGAGCCGACCTGTTCCCGTTTCCATTCGAGCTGCCGTTCGTAAGTCAGGTTTTGGTATTGGCAGCCGCCGCAAGTGGTGAAGAGGGGACAGACCGGGAAGATCCGGTCCGGCGAAGGCTCGAGGACTTCGATCAGGTCCGCCTCGCTGTAATTTTTGTGATTGCGGTAGACGCGTGCCCGGACCCGTTCTCCCGGCAGGGCAAACGGAATCATCACGACCCATCCATCGATTCTGCCGACCCCGAGACCGAGGTTGGTGAGGTTGTCGACGCGAAGCTCGATCTGCTGGTGATAGGAGAAGGGTTCAGCGAGGAAGCGTTTTGGGGGGCGAGGCATTGAGGCTTTGGTGAAGAACATTTGATTCTCTCCAAATTTCCGGAGAGGGTGCAGCCATGGAGTTCGGAGAGGTGACTTGTCCGAGTTGTTTTGAGGTGTTCGAGGTTGCGTTTCCCGGTGCCGGGGAACTTCCGGCGGAGGTGGATTATGACTGTGAGATCTGCTGTCGTCCGCTGATGATCTCGTTTTGGGAGGATGAAGATGGTGAGGTTTGGGCCGAGGGCCGGGGCCTCGGGGACTGAAACGGCGGCAAGGGCAGGGCGGGGAGCGGGCTCGGTGTCAGGCATCCGGCCGCGGCGCCGCGGTGAAGAATCCTTCGCGATCAAAACTTCCGGTGATCCTGGCAGGGTGCCAGCCGGTGGGGAGGGCGCCTCCGCGGATTTCGAGGTCGCCCTCACCGAACAGCGAGACCGGTTTGCCCTGGTGAACGAGGCGCGGGGAGAAGCCGGGCAGGATCTTGCCGAGAGTGCCTTGGCGATTCCCGAACTGGGGTTGATGCTGGGGGATCATGGCGTTCGGATCATTCGTGTTCATCGAGACGATGACGCCGAGGTGTTCCGGGGCGAAGCCGTGGCAGTAGGCCGCGCCTTCTTCGCCGAGTTGGGAGGCGATTTCAGGGGCCAGGACCGATTCGCTGAAGTCGAGCCAAACCCGGACCGTGGATGGGCTCAGAGGCTGGGCGCGCGCCAATTCCAACTGCATGGTGGGATCGATGAGGACAATGCCCGGTGCTTGATCTTGCAGAATGAGGGGCAGATCCACCTGCATGGAAGCCGGGGTGCGATAGAGGGCGCAGCTGCCCTCCAGCAGCGGATGCCAAAGCCCGAAAACCTGGGCCGCCGGAGTGTGGAATGGGGATTGCACCAGAATCTTGTCCTTGGGCAGGACAACCAGGGCGCTGTCGATTTGCTCGACGGTGGCAAGGACGCCCCGATGACTCCGGCTCACCAGATGAAAACTGTCGGTGAGGTAGGCCACCGCCTCGGACTCGGGATCTTCATGGCCGAGGTGTAGCACGGCTTCGAGCGCGGCGATGGGGAGGACCCGAAAAGCGGCCCGGGCTCCGAGTTGGTGCGCGGGATCGAGTTGGGCCAGGGCGTCCCGGAAATCGATCCCGTCCCTGGGAAATTCATTGCGCGAGAAAAGCGGACGCGAGGAGATGATGCGGTTGATCCCGATACCGGCGAGGAGTTCCTCGCGTTCCGCCGGAGGCATCTCCAGGAGCCGGAGCGGCAGGCAAACCGGAACCCGTCCCGCCAGCACGAGGGCCGCGTGGAACAGGGTCGACATTGTCCCGCTTGGCAGCAGCAGTCCGACGCGTCGGGTGCTTTCTTCCCTCCACTCGGCGCGCCATCTTCTGGCCAGGGCGAGGCTGAGGGCTCCGAGTTGGCGTCCGCTGAAGGCGCGGACTTGGCGGCCGAGATCGACGAATTGATCCTTGGGACCGCCCCGGCGCAGGGCGCGCAGGATGGATTGGCCGAGTGAGAGTTGGAAGTTGTCGCGGGCACCGAAGGCATCGACCGAGAGATCGAGAATGGCGGCCCGGACGGTGTCGCCCGCGACCCGTTCCATCGGGATCACCGGACCAAAATTGACGGTGACCGGGTAGGGGAACTGCTTCGGTTTCTTCTTGAAATAACGGAAGCGTTCGAAGGAAAAGATGGAGCCCCACAGGGAGTCCATGTAGACCGGCAGGACCGGGCATTCCGCGAGTCGGGCGATCAGTTCGAAACCCTTCTTCAATTCCGTGAGCATGCCGGTGCGGGTGAGTTGGCCCTCTGGGAAAATGCAGACGACGGAGCCCTCCTTTACGGCATCGGCGGCGGTGCGGATGGCTTCCTTGGCCCGCATGGGGGAGATGGGCACGGCATCGAACAGGCGGAGGAACCAGGCGAAGACTTTGACCTTGAGGAAGTGATCCACGATGACGAAACGGACCGGTCGTGGACAGGCCAGGCTGATCATGAAGGCGTCCACGTAGGTCACGTGATTGCTCACCATGAGCACGCCGCCCTCCGCCGGGACGTTGTCGGTGTTGAGGGCGCGCACCCGGTAAATCAACCGAACCAGGCTGGCGACAAAGGTGCGGAAGAAGCCGCGGGCCAGGGATTTTCCGTTCATCAGGGGCGTGGGACGGTGCGCAGGATGGCGATGATGATGAATCCCACCAGCAGGGTCATGCCGCTCAGCACCGTGAAAATGAAATGGGAGTCCAGTTTGAAGAAACCGAGTGCGGCGACGAAACCGATTCCCGCCAGACCGGCCATCGAGTTCATGATGTTGACCGTGGAGGTGATCCGGCCGCGTCGCTCAGGCTCCGCCTTTTCCTGGATGAACGAGTAGAGCGGGACCAGGAAGAGGGCGGCGAAGAAGCCGATGGTGCCGACGGAGCCGAAGTAGAGGGGAGGGGGCGAGGTGGCGAGGTTGAGCGAGGCCACCGCCGCCAGACCGGCGGCCATTCCGAGCCCGCCGACGGCGACGGTGCCGAGGATGATTCGTTTCCGGCAGATCAGGGCGACCACGAGACTGCCGACGGCGTTGCCGATGCCGACGAGGCCGACGAGGATGGCGGACTTGGCGGTGGCTTCACCGGGCAGGGGATAGATTTCCTTGCCGACGAGGATGAGTCCGAGGGAGGTGACCTGGGCGGCGAAAGAAAAGTAGGCGGCGCCGAGGGCTGGATGACGGAAGATCTGGTGGCTCCAGACTTCGGCGATGCGTTCGAAGTGGCACCAGAGGAGGCCGGGGTGGAAAGGTTCCCGGGATTGGACAGGGGTGCGCTGGATGAGAAAGCCGAGGAGGAACTGGACGACGGTGGCGGCGAGCAGACCGGCCACGACATAGATGGCCGCCTGCCAATCTCCTTTCAGGGGGCTCAAGGCGGCGAACGCCTGGCCTCCGACCACGGTTCCGGTGATGATCGAAACGACGATCAGCATTTGCAGCAAGCCGACGGCCCGGCTCAGTCCGGTGCTGCCGACCAGTTCCTTGCAGATCCCGAATTTGGCGGGGTTGGCGAGGGTGGCCTGGATTTCGATGAGGCAGAAGCCGATGGCGCCCAACCAGAATTGTCGGAAATAGAGACAGGCAGTGATCCAAGCCAGGGCAAAGCTCTGGGTCCAGAGGCATCCGATGAGGACCGAGCGTTTGGAGAAGCGATCTGCGACCCAGCCGCTGAGCGGGGCGATCAGGAGAAAGGTGGCCGAGGAGATGGCGAAGAGGACTTGTTCGGCATTTTTGAGCGAGTGGTAGGCCTGGGTTCCCTGGACCGAGGGATTGTCCTGCACGAGTTTTCCGGCGATGACCCCGGCCAATCCGATGAGGGTGAACTGGGCAACCTTGGTGTTGAAAACGGTTTGGGCCTGGAGCAGCAACATGGCCCATAGCGATTTCCAATCCGGCGCCGTCTCGGCGGTTTCGTGCATGCCGGGATTCGTTGCAGGATCTGCGCCGTTGGAGGACATGGTGCGCATGTTATCCGCAATTTTGGTGGATGCAGCAGAGATTGTCTTCGGATCTTGGGGATCCGGTCCACTCAGTGTGCGGAGGCAGCGATGGCTTCGCTCACGGTTTTCTTGCCGAGCGGGGTGCGGCTCTCGAACCCGCCATCCACGCCGCCCGGTGGCCAGGTGGTGGGATCGGCGAATTGGCCTTCGTCCCCGAGTTCGGATTGGAGCCGGGCCGTTTCGGCCTTGAGCGCGGCAAAGAGACCGGCGACTGCTGGGGATTGAGCCTCCGCGGGATCGAAGAGCAGATTGTGTTGTTCGGCAGGATCCTTGGTGAGATCAAACAGTTCGTAGGCGTCTTTCTGCCAGTAGTGGATCAGCTTGTGAGTGGCGGTGCGGATTCCGTAGTGAGCGGCGGTGTGGTGGTGTCCGGGGCTGTGGTAATAGCGATAGTAAACGCTCTTCCGCCAATCCGCCGGGGATTCGCCGCGCAACAGGGGGGCGAGGCTGCGCCCTTGCATGGAGTTTGGAACCGGCAGACCCGCGAGATCCAGGAACGTGGGCGCGAGATCGATGTTGGCGACAAATCCGGCCGGGGTGATGCCGGCCTTGACGCCTGGACCGCGGATCAGGAGAGGGACGCGCAACCCGGGCTCATACATGAACCGTTTGTCGTAGAGTCCCAAGTCTCCGAGATACCAGCCGTTGTCGGCGGAATAGAGGACAAGGGTGTTGTCCGCCAAGCCCTCGGCATCCAGGAAATCGAGCACCTTGCCGACACCTTGATCGACCCCCTGGACACAGGCGAGGTAGTCGCGCATGTAGCGCTGGTATTTCCATCGGACCAGTTCCTTGCCGGTCAGTTTTCGGCCATCCACCTCGACCTCCGTCGGCTTTTCCTTGAGCCATTCCGCTTTGGCGGGGCCCTCGATCTGGGCCGGGGGCGTGAGCTTGAGGTCTTTGCGAGTCAAATCCCGGGCCACGGTCTGCTCGTTTTCGGGCAGAGCGGCGGGGCGGGTGGCGTAGTCGTCAAAGAGTGTATCGGGCTCCGGGATCACCCGGTTTTCGAAGAGCGCGGCGCTTTCGGGATCGGGTTGCCAGTCGCGATGCGGTGCCTTGTGATGGAGCATGAGGAAGAACGGTTTCTCCTTCGGCCGAGTCTTGAGGAATTCGAGTCCGAGATCGGTGGTGAGGTGGGTGCAATGGCCTTGGAGGGTCAACTTGCCGCCGGGAACGAGAAAAACGGGATCCCAGTAGGCTCCCTGGCCGGGGAGGATGATCCAGCGATCGAACCCGGTGGGATCGCTGCCGAGATGCCACTTTCCGATCACGCCGGTGTGGTAGCCGGCGGTTTGGAGGTGCTTGGCCACGTGATCGCGTGAGCCGTCGAACCGGTTGAAGACCGGGACGCCGTTGCGGTGGGAGTATTGGCCGGTGAGCAGGGTGGCCCGGCTGGGGGTGCAGATGGAATTGGTGACGAAAGAGTTCAGGAAGCGGGCGCCGGCAGAGGCCAGACGATCAAGATTCGGGGTCGTGTTGACCTTGGAACCATAGGCAGAGATGGCGTGCTGCGCGTGGTCGTCCGAAAAGATGAAGAGGATGTTGGGGCGCTGGGTGGCGGAGGCGGTCGCGAGAAGGGCGGTCAGGACCGGGAGGATCGCCGGGAGACGGAGCAAGGAACGTGGGGTCATGCTGGTTCAGGAAGTTTTTGGGGGGATCAACGGGGAAGCGAGCGGGCCGATCTGGCCAGGGAGGCGGCGTGCTCAAAGTTGCCTTCCTCGCAGCAGCGGACGAATCCTTCGGTGACCGACTTGAGGTGATCCCACACCTCGCGGATTCGTTCGGATTCGTCCGCGCCGATGGAGCGATCGGCGGCGGCGTGGGTGATAACGCCCAGCAGCTGGGCGAACTGGTTGACGATGGCGTTGGTTCCCGTCTCGATCTCAAAGGCGGCTGGGCCGGACCGCTCCGGGTTGGGAACAAAGTGTCCCCCCGCCTGCTGGCAGAGCCACTCGATGATTTTGGGTTCGCCGGTCAGTTCCATGAGGCGCTTGACCCGGTCCAGCGGGTTGCGGCTTCCGGAGCCGAGGTCGGTGCAGGGTTGAGCCCATTTGTAGACCAGGGAGAGCGAGATCTGCAGGTCGGCGGCTACGGCTTTGGGGCTTGTCCGGTTGAAGGCTTCCTTGATGACCTCGTGCGACTCCATGACCGAGAGAATGGGCCAGCCGACGTGGGTTGACAAGAACCTTGTGTGGCGGATGGCGATGCGGTAGTGATCGGCTTCCGGCTCCAGAAATTCTGGTTGGGGGCGGAAGGGGGCCTGTGAGGGGGCGGTTTCTTGCGCTGGCAACGGCAACGGGCTGCGCGGCGGCGAAGTGGACCACCGTCGTTCATCCGGGTCACCGTTCCTTGACATCGGATGCGCCCATGCTTCCGTCGGGCTCGTAACCTTAGGAAAATTTGGACATGTCCTCGCACGATTCGAACGCAACGTGGCCCGGCAAGTTGGGCCTTGGCTTGGCAATCATCACCGCAGCGGGGCTGTTGGGGGCACTGGGGCTTTTCGGGTTGAATCTCTTGGGATCGATGCTGCTTCAACCCGAGCGGGGAGAACAGCAGGCTGCCGCAACTCCTGCGGTCCCGGCAGCGCCCGCCGTGGCGGGGAAGGGTCCGGGCGCTCCCGCGACTCCTGCGGCAGCTCCAGCGGCAGAGAAAACTGACCCGGCGCTGGCTGCTTTGATGGATACAGGCAAGCAGACCTTCATGCTTTGCGCCGCTTGCCACGGAACCGAAGGAAAAGCCGTGGTGCCGAACATGGCCCCCAATTTGGCCGGTTCCGCCTACGTCAATGGGCCCTCCGAGCGCCTGGCCATGATCGTCCTGAACGGGATTCAATACCCCGGCCAATACTTGGGCCAGATGATTTCCTGGAAGGCGCAGCTGTCCGACGAGCAAATTGCCGGAGTGTTGACCTACATTCGGTCGAATTTTGGGAACTCCGCTCCCGCAATCACCCCGGACAAAATCAAGGCGGCCCGGGAGAAGCACGGCGCGAGAAACACTCCGTATCCTCGAGCCGAGTTGGATCAGGTCACCGCCAATCTTTGAACTTTCCGTCAGCGCGAGCTGATCGACTTCGTGGTCTCGGCATTGCGCGCTGGAACGTAGGGAAACCCTGGCGCGGAAATGTTGGTGACAGACAGGGTGAACATCCCCTGCTTGTTGCTCAGTGGTGAAGCGAACCTGGCCACCCCGGAGCTGTTGGTCACTACGGATTGCGTGGAGTTGGTCAGTCCGGACCAGCGCGCCGTCACGGTGGCCCCCGGCCGAATGGCCCCGTTCAGGTCTCGCACGGTGACGTTCGCGAACGCCTGGAGACCTTTGATCGACCGGGTCCGAGTCATTTCAATCTTGCCCACAATGACCCGGGGCAGCTGAAGCACCACCACTTTGAGGGTGTCGGGCACGGAAGAAACCCCGCCATCGTCCGTCACCACCAGGGAGACGGTGTAGGTGCCGGGAACCTGGAAGGTGAACGAGGGGTTGGCGGCGTCCGAGCCGGACCCGTTCCCGAAGTCCCAATCGCAAGAGCTGATGGTCCCGTCCGGGTCGGAACTGCCGGCGCTGGAAAAGGAGACGGTGAGCGGAGGAACTCCGGTGAGCGGGCTGGAGCTGTCGGCCAGGGCCACCGGGATCTGGGTGGACGGAGTCGGCGCGCTGCCGGTGAGCGAGTATTCGCCGATGCTGCCGTAATCGTTGTAGGCGGTCGTCGGAGAGCCGGTCCCGACGCCCTCGATGGCCAGATAATAAGTGCCCTGGGAAAGGTTTGTGCTCAGGATGGCCCCCATCTCCGGACTGGTCGCGGTGGTGACCAAATTGCCCACCCCGTTGTAGAGGGAGAGTTCGATATCGAGATTCGGCGATGAGGAGGAGGGGCTGGCCGCGAAGGAGATGGTTCCGGAACCGGCAACAAAGCGGAAAAGATCGGCGTCGGACCGGGTCTCGATCAGTCCGCTGGTGTTGAATGTGGTCCCGCTGAGGTTGGAGGCGCCGATGATATCGTCCCCGCGCAGATCGGTCCTGAGGGAACACAATCGGGCGATGATGGCGATGTCGTCCTGCCGGTTGTTGGCCGAGGGGTATTCGCCCTTGCTCCAATGGACGACGCTTCGCTGGTAGCCCGCGCCCATGATCGGCGCCCAATTCGCGTGGCCCTCGTAGTATTCGACGTTGCTCCCCTGCCCGTCGTGATTCAGACCAAGGGTGTGACCCACCTCGTGACTGGCGGCATACGCGATCGATTTTGGCAGTCCCCCCAGTTGCGCCGGGAAAACGAACGCCGGGGTGTCGGTGTTGGAGCCGAACGTGTCCAGGTAGGCAATGCCTCCGACTCCGCTCCCATACCAATCCATGCTGCTGCCTCCGATGCAGACGCGAATGCCGAAAAATGCGTCGGAGGAACTTGTTTTCCGGATCGCTTCAAGACCCGGATCCTCGGTGGTGACATCGACATTGAAGGGCCTGAAATCCTCGGCGATGATTTCCCAGATGGTTTGAATGTTGGCCAACTCGGTATTGCTGAGGTTTCCAGCGTTTCCATCGATGGTGTAGGGAGGGGTAACGATGGGAGCCGTGCTGTTGCGGGCAGTGTTCCACCAGGTGCCCGTCGTGGTGTGCCCATCGAAGTCGAGGAAAATCACCCGTTTGGCTCCGGGAAGGCTGTGGAGCTGGAAGGTATCGGAGGCCGAGGCGACGAATGCGGCTGCGGGACCCGTGGCGGAGCCGTTGCCCGCAGAGATGGGGTGACCTGGGCAGGCATAATGGAGGCGGCCTTTGCAATCCGCAGCGAGCGACTTGTCGCGACAGCAAAGGGCGTGGAGTTCCGTTTCGGACTGGCGATACCAGGCAGCCACCTGGGGAAATTTGGTGCCGAGGACGGTGGGGATGGCCTCGCCCCGAGCAACCTTGGCGAGTGCCTGTTCCGGGAACCGCTGGCCGCTATGGTTGATTTGGGCCTGGCCGATGCCGGTTAGAAAGGCGAGGGAGGCGAAGCCGAAAAATGCGAGGAGGAGAGTGCGCAAAATGAGACCCTGCTGTGAATTTCTTAATTATTTCCATAATTCACAGTAAGATCAAGAATATTTGCGCTTTAAGGCTAAGGCTTGAACAAGTCGTCGCCTTTGTCGCCGATGACATACTTCGTCGGGCCATCGATCCTGGAAAGTTTGTCCTGGCTGAGATGAATCACCGTTTCGGCGGACTGGCCCTGGAGGAAGGCGCCATCGGTCTGGACGATGGGCCATCCGGAGATGGAGGCCTCTCCCTTGGCGGGGTCGATCGTGACCCGATGGGCATACACCGCGATGGGAAAAGCGCGTTGGATGCGGTGCATGTTGGCGCCGTCGATGAAGACGTTCCCAGTGGCCTCGAGGCCGTTGATGGTGTCGGCGTAAATGGTGGCGCCGAAGAATTCCAGTTTGGGGCGTTCCCGGTTGGTGAGGTTGGAGAGGCTGGGCTTGGGGAGAGCCGGGGAGGAGGTTTTGGGGGCGGACGCGGCCTGGGCCTCGACAGGGGTCAGGCTCTCGGGAGGAGTGGGGTCCGGCGTGGGAACGACTGGGGCCACTGCCGAACAGCCGGCCAGGAGGGCGGCGGCGAGGGCCATGCAAGGGATTGGGGGATGGAAGTGCATTGGTTCTGTTTCTCAAATCGCCTCGGCAATCACCCCGCCTCTCTCCTCCTTGAGGCGGAGTTGGCCGCATGCGGCATCGATATCGTGGCCTTTTTCGCGGCGCAGAGTGGCCTGGACACCGGCGGTGCGGAGGATCTTGAGGAACTGTTCTTGACGCTCCTCGGAAGGCCGTTTCCAAGGGAGGCCATCGACGGTGTTGTAGGGGATGAGATTGACCTTGGCGTTGAGAGAGCGGGCGCGGTTGGAGAGGATGGAAGCCTGCTCCAGAGCGTCGTTGACCCCCTCGATGAGGATGTATTCAAAGGTGACCTTCTGTTTCCTGAGGTCCTGGTAGTGCCGGAGGGCATCGAACAGGCGTGCCAGGGGATACTTCCTGTTCACGGGCATGATCTGGTCACGGACGGCATCGGTGGCGCCGTGGAGGCTGATCGCGAGCCGGACCTGGAGCGGTTGTTCGGCCAGCCGTTCGATCTGCGGGGCGAGCCCGCTGGTGGAAATGGTCATGTGCCGGGCCCCGATGCCAACGCCCCATTCCGCGTTCAGGATGGCGATGGCAGACAGAAGATTGCGCAGGTTGGCCAAGGGTTCGCCCATGCCCATGAAGACGATGTTGTCGATCCGTTGTCCGTCGAGACTTTCCGCTTGAAGCACTTGCTCGACGATTTCGTCCGGGCTGAGGTTGCGGGTGAATCCGGCGAGGCCGGAAGCGCAGAACTTGCAATCGTAGGCGCAGCCGACCTGGCTGGAGACGCAGATGGTGCGGCGGTCGGCGCGGCTTCCGTAGAGGGCAGGATTGGCGGGGATGACCACGGATTCGACAAACCGGCCATCGTGCAGACGGAAGAGCAGCTTGCGGGTGGTATCGGCCGAGCCTTGCTGCCGGGCGAGAGCGAGGGACCGCAAATCAAAGTGGGAGGCGAGTCGCTCGCGGAGGGTGCGGCCGAGATTGGTCATCTCCTCGAACCGGGTGGCCCGTTTGGCGTAGACCCATTCCAGGATCTGCCGGGCGCGAAACTTCGGCTCGCCCCATTCCGCGAGGAGCGATTCCAGGTCACTCAGTTGGAAACTGGTGAGGACGGGTTTGACCGGCTCCATGGGGGGATACTCGCGGCGCATCGGCCGGCTTGCAAGCGTCTGCCGTCACTGGCCGAGAATCGCGGCGCGAAGGACGGCACCTTTGAGTTTCCAGATCACCACAAAGATGAGGAGGAACAGGAGGGACACGTAGCCCAGACAGGTGCCCAGGAGGACCTTGTTGCGCTCGTTCGGCGGCAAATCATCATGGAGACGGATCAGGGTGAGATGTCCGAGGATGATGGCGACCGGACCGGCGATCAGGCCGATGCAGGGAATGAGGGAAGCGACGCCGGCTCCGAGCACGTAAAGCGGAATGGGATCGCGTTGGCGGGGCGGAGTGGCTGCTTTGGGATCGGACTCGAGAACCGCCGGTGCGGGTGCGGCTGCCGGGGCTGGGGGAACAGGCTCTGGGGCCGCTGGCTGGGAGTCTCCCGAAACCGGGGCCTGGGGAGGAATGGGGGAGGGATTGTCCCCGATGGGGGGCCGGGAAGAGTCCGCGGGCGGCGCGGGCGGTGGCGGGATGGTCAGGGAGAGACTGGCGGGTGGCTTTTCCGGGAACCGGATGTCCGCCGAGCAGATGGGGCATCGGTGGACGGTTCCGTAGAAGGATTCATCCCCGGAGACGCGTTGGCCGCACTGGCTGCAGTAGACTTTGACGATGGACATCGGACAGGGTGATTTTGCTCGGGGATCTGGTCTTCATCCAGCGGAAAACTCGCTGTCGGTGGATTCGGCTTCCGCGAGCCATTTTTCCACCTGAATCACGTGGGCATGGGGGACCTTGCGGCGTTGGTATTTGCGCTGCAGCACATCCAGGAGGAGCCGCAATTCCGGAGCGGTGGGGGGATCCAGAGGCGTCCATCCGGACTCATCTTTGGGACGGCGGAACAGACTCCAACGGCCCGCATGGTGATTGGCGCGGTAGAACACGATGCTGCCATCGTCGTCGGACTCCTTCCATTCGTGGGTGGTCACTTCAGTGCGGGCAAGATGTTTTGCGAGAGGACGGCTTGAATCTAGGCCGGGCCTCGGAGAGGATCAACCGATCTCGATCATGGAAGGAATCCTGCGCAGCGACGCTTTCAAAATCACCGTTTACACGGCCGCCACGTTGGTGCTGGGCGCCGTGCTGACGCCGCTGCTCCACGGAATGGGCTCAGCGCTCCACGCCTCTGGGGTTTTGGCGGGGCGCGAGTTTTTGGGGGTGGATCTGCACGATGAACTGGGACGCGCGGATTTGGCGCGGTATTTCAACCGAGCCATGATGTTGGCGGCCTTGATCGGGCTCTGGCCGGTGATTCGGTGGTTGGGCGGGCATCCGCGCGATTTCCTGCAACTCGCGGCGAATGGGCACCGTTGGTGGCATTTGGGCGGCGGCTTTTTCCTGGCGGCCGGCGGCTTCTTCTTGCTGGGGTGGGGCCTGATGGCGGGCGGAATTTTCGTTCCGAATCCCAAGGCGAAGCCGTTGGCGGAGGCCTTTTTTGGGGCCTTGGTCTCGGGTTTGGCGGTCGGGTTGGTGGAGGAATTCTTTTTTCGTGGTTGTCTGCTGGGTTTGGCGTTGCGGACGGCGGGGCGGAACGCGGCGATGATCTTCGTGGCCGCCTTCTTCGCGGCGGTGCATTTTTTGAAGCCTCCCGAGGACCTGGTCCTGCCCGATCCGGTGACGTGGACGAGCGGTTTTTGGCTGTTGGGCCACATTTTTCACCAGTTCACGCGGCCGGTGTTCATGGCGGCCGAGTTCACCACCCTGTTCCTCGTGGGCTGGATTCTGGGTTTCACCCGGTTGCGGACGCGGTCCATTTGGCTGGCCATCGGGCTGCACGGGGGCTGGGTCTTCGGCATCAAACTTTTCGGGGCGATGACCCGTCGGGCCCGTGGTCTTGGCGAAACGCTGCCCTGGATCGGCAAAGATTTGAAGAGTGGTTTGGCGGCGGTGGCGGTGGTGGCGGTTACAGGGCTTTTGGTCTGGGTTTGGTTGACCTTTTTGGAGCGCGATGAGCCTGCCGAAACTTGTTGATGGCGACCCCGGTGGATGGTGGCGCGCAGGGAGCGGCAGGCTGATGGACCTGCTCTATCCCCGGTTGTGTCCGGGTTGTGAAGATCCCCTGGCCGCCGATCTGTTTCCGGCGCTCTGTGAACCGTGCCGCTTTCGGTTGCATCCCCTGGAAGCGCCGTTTTGCGAGGTCTGCGGGGAGAAGTTTCACGGCGTTTTGCACGGAGCCGTGAACTGTTGGAATTGCCAGGGGCGGACGCTGGCGTTCGACTTTGCGCGCAGCGGTTACCATGCCCACGAGTTGGTTCGGGACTTGATTCACCGGTTGAAATATGGGCGCGAGATCGCCTTGAGCCGGTTGTTGGGACAGCTGCTTTTGCGCAATTGGGAAGACAGGAGGATCGAGCGCCACCGCGATTGGATTCTGGTTCCGGTGCCGCTGCACCCGGGCAGGGAGAGACAGCGGCAGTTCAATCAGTCCGATGAACTCTGTCGCGTCGTGGCCGCGGAGACGGGCTTGCAGCGGTGGCCCGCGTTGCGGCGGATCCGCGCCACCACGGCCCAGGCGAGTTTGGACCAGGAATCGCGGCTGGAGAATCTGAAGGGGGCGTTTGCCCTGGCTCGTCACCCGGAGATCCGCGAGCGGATCGAGGGAAAACGGATTCTCCTCATCGATGACGTCTTCACGACCGGGGCGACCACCCATGAGTGTGCAAAGGTCTTGAAAGCCCAGGGAAACGCATCCATGGTGGCGGTCATCACCGTGGCGCGGGCCGGAACGCCCCCTTTGGGTTGAGTGCGAGGGGCAGTGGCGCGGGCGGTCGAGGAACGAACTCTATATCCTTATGGGAATTTTCAAGAAACCATCCCTGAAGGTTTTCGGCGGCGGCAAGAAGAAAGACATGCCCGAGGGCCTGTGGATCAACTGCCCCAGCTGCGGCGCCATGCTCCACCAGTTGGAGTTGGATGAAAACCTGAAGGTCTGTCACAAATGTCTTCATCACTTCACCCTGACCGCCGAGGAGCGCATCCGCTCGGTGTCGGATCAGGGCTCCTTCCAGGAGATCGATGTCAAACTGGAGACCACCGATCCGCTGAGCTTTCTCGATTATGGGGAGAAGGTGAAGGTTTATCAGCAGCGCACCGGCCTGAAGGACGCCATGGTGACCGGCCGCGCCGCCATTTCCGGTCATCCGGTGCTGATCGGGGCCATGGATTTCCGGTTTCTCGGTGCCAGCATGGGCTCGGTCGTCGGGGAGAAGATCACCCGCGCCATCGAGATCGCCACCAAGGAGCGCAAGCCGGTCATCCTTTTCAGCGCGTCCGGCGGGGCCCGGATGCATGAGGGGATCCTTAGCCTGATGCAAATGGGCAAGACGAGCGCCGCCTTGGCCCGTCACCACGCGGCCCGCCTCCCCTACATCTCTGTGCTGACCCATCCCACTACCGGAGGTGTCACCGCCAGTTTCGCCACGCTCGGGGACATCATCATGGCCGAACCCAAGTGCATGATCGGTTTTGCCGGTCCCCGCGTGATCAAGGAGACAACCCACCAAAACCTCCCCACCGGGTTCCAGACCGCCGAGTTCATGATGGATCACGGGTTGGTCGATATGATCGTGGAGCGGAAAGACATCCGCAACCGCCTGGCGGAGATCCTCGATTTCATCGCTCCCGCCTCAGCCGCGCAGGGTCGGCAGAAATGAAGTGAGATGAAATGAACTCCGGCGAGGCGTTGGCCTGGCTTTATGGTGTCCAGCCCATCGGCATCAAGCTGGGCCTGGAGAACACCCATCGTTTGTTGGAGACGCTCGGGGTCGACACCTCCAGCTGCACCGTGTGGCATGTGGCCGGCACCAACGGCAAGGGATCCGTCTGCGCTTTCCTTGAGTCTGTGCTGCGGACCGCCGGTCGCCGCACCGGGCTGTTCACGTCGCCCCACCTCGTCCGATTCGCCGAGCGGATCCGGGTCGGGTTCGAACCTGTCGAGATGGATCGGCTCTCCCAGGGCATTCTCCGCCTCAGGGAGTTGGTGCAAGGCTGGGAGCCCCATCCCACGTTCTTCGAACTGACCACCGGACTGGCTCTGCGGATCTTTTTGGATGAGGGGATTGAGGATCTCGTGCTGGAGACCGGGATGGGAGGTCGGCTCGACGCCACCAACGCCGTGCGGTCGGATGTGGCGATTGTCACCTCGATCGGCCTGGATCACCAGAAGTGGCTGGGGGATACCCTGGGCGCGATTGCCGGAGAGAAGGCGGGAATTTTTAAGCCGGGGGTTCCTGCGGTGGTGCCCGCAAATCTTCCGGCTGAGGCGATGGAGGTGATTCGGAGCCACGCCGCGGCCCAGGGAAGTCCGTTGACGGTCGTGGAAAAACCGCTCCCGGCCGACTGGAGCCTCGGACTGCGCGGGGCGCACCAACGTTGGAACGCGGCGCTCGCGGTGGCGGCGTTGCGGATTCTGCGGCCGGACTTGGACGAATCCGTGGTGCGGCGGGGATTGGCGGAGGCCAGCTGGCCGGCGCGCTTTCAGATCTTCCGCGGGGCGGACCGGACGGTTGTGGTCGATGGAGCCCACAATCCGGCGGCGGCCGAGGTCCTGGCGGAAACGTGGCGGGAGGAGTTTGGCAAGCAAAAGCCCGTGCTGATTTTCGGCACGGTGGGAGACAAGGACGCACGCAGCATGTTTGTTATCCTGCGCCAGCTCGCCAGCCGGGTGATTTTCACTTCGGTGCCCACCCAGCGGGGCCGGAACGGGTCCGAGTTGGCGGCTGACTTGGGCATGGAACCGGGCGACGAGGTGATCGAGGACCCGGCCAGTGCGTTGGATCGGGAGAAAAGCGGTTTGGTCTTGGTGGCGGGGTCGCTCTATCTGGCCGGAAAGGCCTTGGCCTGCCTTGAAGAAGGGGAGGGGAACGCGGCCTTTGAAGCCAGTCTGCAGTGACTCCGATTTCGGGGGCAGGCCGCATTCTGGAAGCGTCTGAAGGGGACCACCTGTCCACCCTCACCGTTCTGGGCGGAGGTCACGCGTGTCCAAACGCCGAACCGTTTCCGAGCGGAGCGCAGGGACAACCGGCGTTGTTGGCCGTGACCATAATGACGAAGATACTGCGGTCGGATTCGCGTTGGGACTGCCGAGATGCGGTCTGTGGCGCTGTTGAGCGTCATGCTTTCCGGGAACCCACCGCTGACCAGCGACCGCGACGTGGCTGATGATGGGCTCGATACAAGGGCAAGCTGGATTGAGTAGAGTGGTTTCCGGTAAAGGTAAGTATTATAATTACAAATAGATCATTTCATCGGGCATGCATCGGCGGGCGACGTCAAACTGATGACCTTCTCTCGTCGATTGGGCTGGTGATTGGAGCCACAAACCCACAAACCACCACGCGATCGGTCCCTCCGAATGTCAGGAGCACTGGGCAAAAACCCTTGCCAAGCTCCCGTCCCCGACTATATCCTTTGTGTAAGCCTCTCCACACCCAAACCCACTCTCGAATGGGTAGGGTAAAACCCCCAAATTCCACAGTGTTGCCAATAACATGGTATTGGCAACCGGATGGAGAATTATACTGTTATCTTCCTTGTGCGAACTTTTCATTATGGCGGGTGTCTTTGGTAAAGGTGTGCTCGTGCACCTATTTACCTCCACAGGATCGACCAATGGACCTCATCAACCTCTCCGCAGAACCAGTTGGTACGCTGCATTCCTGGATTCCACATGACCTTGAAGCTGAACGGATTGTCTTTCTTCCGGATGCTTGTCCGGGAAAATCACCACTACCGACCGGGACGGCTGTGCTCACACGCCAAGACAATTGGCGCAAGTTTGCGGTTTCCGATTGCGGATGTGGCATGCGGTTGCTGCGATCCGATATCTCCCCGGCTGAACTGGACCTTGCCCGATGGAATCGTGTGGCCGACCTGCTTCGACGCAACAGAGGTGGGCTCGGCGACCTCGGTGGCGGAAACCATTTCCTCGACGCGCTCGAGCCCTACGACGACGGTCCCTTGCATTTCCTCATTCACACAGGATCTCGCAATGAATCAGGGCATGTTGACGCTTTCATTGACTCGCCTGCTCGATTCGACAGTGAATTCGACCGTGTCGCGAAGTGGGCGGCTGAGAACAGAGCTGCTATTCATGATTCCCTCAATCAGGTGTTTGGTGATTGCGAACTTGTTCTCGATCTCCCTCATAACACCTATCAAATACTGGAAGATGGTGCCGCTTTGATTCGGAAGGGTTCGGTTCGTGTCGTGCCGGGTGACTTGTCAATCCTGCCATCGCACATGTCTGGCGATGTCGTATTGGTGCGTGCCACTGAACGCGTCGTAGACATACTCAACTCAATCAGTCATGGAACTGGCCGCAAGATGTCTCGTAGTGACTGCAAGCCGCTAGCAGATAACTTCGATTTCGCTTCGATGCGACGACGCATCATGATCCCGTCGGGTGTCGAAGACAGTTCACTACGCACAGATGGCCCATTCGCCTACAGAGACCTTGACGAGTGCCTATCGCTGATTGACGACTACGTCGAGCTTGTCACCCGTTACAGCGTGATCGGCTACATGGGGCACCTGTGAGAAAAGGACAGTCAGATAACAATGCGATGCACTGAAGTCGCGTCTTGGCCGTTTCCTGATGGTTAGTTTACTGGCCGCGAGAGCGGTGGTCTCGGTCGTTAGCCTATGAAAACCATGAATCCACCCCCCTCAATATATCCATCACAAGTTGATCTATGGCTTGCTGCCGTTCTTATTGCCGCGCCGCTACTTGTGCTCGGCCTTGGAATTTACTTGATGGATACCTCTGGTGCCGGAGGAATTCTCGCTATCTATATTGGTGTATCTATGGCCGTTGTCATGGCGTTATTGACTATTCCTTGCCGTTATAGCCTCACGGAGCATGCCCTAATTATTCGATGTGGCTTACTGAATGAGGAGATTCAATACCAAGAAATTAAAGGAGCCTCACTCTCCTCAAATCCATTGAGTGCGCCAGCCCTATCATTGTCCCGCGTGAAAGTAGAGATGAAGAATGGATTTCGTTTGATTGCTCCCCAAAACCGTGAGGCATTTATTACAGAGCTTGAAAACAAAATCAAAAACCAAGGCTAACCAGGCGCTGCAGCCAATGCCCTCCGGTCGTGGCTGAGCTTGAGCGTTCTGTCACGAGAAATCGGACTGCATGCCGATGGAAGGAAGGAAGTGCTCGACTTCGAGCCCGGCGCCAGCGAAAGCGCCGAGGTTTGCCGGCTGCTTCTGGAGCGACTCAACCAACGAGATTTTGCCCCGCCGCCCGGCCGTCGGCTGCTGGTGATCCGCGACGGTGCCAAAGCGCTGAAAAAGGCCGTGAGCCGAATGTGGCCGGACGCGGTGCAGCAGGATTGCCTGGTGCATGCCGAACGGGTCACCTTGGCCAAATTGCCTCACCGGGCCAAAGAGGAAACCGTGCGACTGTTCCGACGCCTCTTGGCCGCCCAAGGCGCAGGCGCCGGAACGGAAGCTTTCGAGGCATTGTTGGCGCATGTCGCCCGGCACAACGACGATGCCGCAGCCTGTTTGAAGGAGCGGAGAGAAGAGCTGCTGGTGAATGTCTCGGCCGAACTGAACAAGACCTTCCTGAGCACCAACAGGATCGAGAACGTGATCCGGAACCTGAGGTTGGCCACCGGCTCGGTCAAGCGATGGAAGACGAACGGGGCAGTGACATGGTCAGCCTCTGGATGGCGACGGGATTGATCTGGGCCGAACAGGGTTTTCGCCGGGTTCACGGCTACCACCGGCTCGGGGAACTGGCAGTCGCCCTGGGAAGAGCCCCCGCCGCCAGCCCGGCCTCCGCTTCGGAAGAGGTCGCCGCGGCTCCCTCTTCCTGCGCTCCGGCCGGGCTGGCGGCGGAATGAGCGCAGACGCACCTTGGATTTTCGAGAAACCTACCTTACATCGACAACTGTCCGTTCAATCATTCATCTTGAGTTTTAACGGCCGTAGGGACATCCCCCTTTGCGGTTCTTTTGGCCCTGATCGGCGTTGCTCGTCGCTCACTGAGCCCGCTCAGCTCCCGCCTCGCGCATTGAAAGTGCAGAGAATCCTGCGCCCCACAAAGAACATTCTGTTGGGCGGGCGACACTAGAAACCGCCATCCGCCTTGCGGCCCCGGTTGTCCTCACGGGGAAGGGAGTTTTGGCAATGCGGACTGGAGCATAGCGGGTTCGAACCGCTGACCTTCTCATTGCGAACGAGACGCTCTACCGACTGAGCTAATGCCCCTTGTTGCGGAGATCCGCAGACTCCGATGGTCGGGAAGATAGGCGCAAAAGCTCGTATGGCCAAGCACTTTTCTTTGGTTGTGGGCATAGGGAAAAACACGGAGGGGAACGGCAGGAAATTTTTGACGCTGGGCCTTGTTTCGCATCTAATGGACTCGGGGCGGCGCGGGCTGTCTTTCTGTGAACACACGAATGGATCCGGCGCGAGCAACTGGCAGGCGAGCAGGGAGCGGGCAGAACCGTTTGCGAGAGGGTGTCGGTTCGACCAGGGGGGGCTTGATCCTCGGGTTGATTTTGGCGACGGCAGCAGGTCCGTCCGGGGTGTTGTGGTCCGGAGAGGTGGGTTTGGACGTGGCTGCGGAGTTGCGGCACGGGCCGAGCGGGTTGGCGGTGGCTCCGGACAATTCCCTGATCGTGGGGCTGCATCAATACTTCAAAACCCGGGAGAGAGTGCTCCGGGTGGATCGTCAGGGGGAGTCGGTGGCGTTTCCCTCACCCGAACTGTCGTCCCGGGAGGCGGCCGAGGGAGCGGAGGTGTTGGATGCGGTCATGGGGGTTCACGGGAGTGAGCGCGGGATCATCTGGATGCTCGACAACGGACGGCGTGCCGAGCAGATGCCGAAGCTGGTGGGCTGGCACTTTCATGACCGGAAGCTGCATAGGGTCTTTCACCTTCCCGAACCATCCATCATTGCGACTTCCTTTGTCTGCGATTTTGCGGTAAATCCGGCTGAGACGCACGCCTACATCGCCGATCCCGCTTCGGGGATGGATGCGGCGTTGATTGTTCTCGATTTGCGGACCGGGGTGTCACGGCGGGTCTTGCAAGGGCATGTGAGCGTGGTGCCTCAGGACATCCCGCTTTTGGTGAGCGGTCGCAAGGTGCATGCGCAGTGTCAGGACGGATCTCGGGCGGAACCGTTGGCCGGCGTGAATCCGATCGCCTTGGATCGGAAGGCGAGGCATCTCTATTTTGGTCCGCTCAAGGGAAAGAAACTCTATCGGGTTCCGACCTCGGTGCTCAACGACCCCGGTGTGGCGGCCTCGGCTCTGGCGGAGGCGGTTGAGGAATACTCGGACAAGCCGATCTGTGACTCGATTGCGATCGATGCCAAGGACAACATTTATGTCGGCGACCTGACAACGAACGGGATCCAGATCATTGTGCCGAAGGAGCGACGGTTGATCGCGTATGTTTCGGACCCGAAGATGGCTTGGCCGGACGGGTTGACGTTCGGGGGAGATGGGCGGCTCTATTTTTACTGCAGCCAGTTGAACCGCTGTTCCTGGTTCAGTGAGGGGCAGGATGAAGCCATGGCCCCTTTCTTGGTTTACCGGGTCAAGTCTCTCTATCAACCGCTGCTCCCGAATCCATTGCCTGATCACAATCCATTGACGGAGATCCGCAAACTGGGCGAGCGGCTCAAACCGTGATCCATTTGCGTCCCGGTCATTTTTTCGGTTGAGGACTGAGAGAACCGGACTACGTTCACCCTCCGGCGCAGGCTCTGAGCTCTCGTGGCGGAATCGGTAGACGCGCTAGATTCAGGATCTAGTGGGGAGACCCGTGGAGGTTCGAATCCTCTCGAGAGCACTTTCACAACATCAGAAAACCTACCGTCTTCGGCCGGGTTTGGTCCGTAAGCAGAGGGATGGTTTCGTCCCCAGTCATGTCACAAGATCAGGACCCGGTTTTCGTCAAGGCAGCGTTCTCCTCGATCGCCGCCCGGTATTCCCTGACCAATCACATTCTGAGTCTCGGGATCGACGTGCTCTGGCGTCGCCGCGTTGCGGGCCTGGTGGCGGCGGAGCAGCCGCGCGACGTTCTGGATGTGGCCGCTGGCACTGGGGATTTGTCGTTGGAATTGCAACGTCGGTGCCCCGGGGCCGAGGTGACGGCCAGTGATTTTTGTCCCGAGATGCTGGAACTGGCGCGCCGGAGCGGGGTGCGCAAGACCTTGGAGGCGGATGCCCTCAACCTGCCCTTTGCGGAGGGGAGCTTCGATGTGGTGACGGTGGCGTATGGGTTGCGCAACATGTCGTCCTGGGCCGGTGCAGTCCGGGAGATGCGGCGGGTGCTGCGTCCCCGGGGCGTGCTGATCATCCTCGATTTTTCGTTGCCGGAGGGTTGGATGAGGGGGCCCTACCGATGGTATCTGCACCGGGTTTTGCCGTTGGTGGCCGGAGCGATGACCGGGAACCGTGCGGCGTATGAGTATCTGGGGGACTCGATTGAGCGGTTCCCGTCCGGCAAAGCGATGGGAGAGTTGTTGCGGGCCAACGGGTTTGCGGAGACGGAGTGGCATCCGTTGAGTGGTGGCATCTCGGCGATCTATGTCAGTCGGGGAAGCGAGGGGGATGAGGGAGCGACATTCGCTTGATTCGGGGGCGGAATCGGATTTGAATTGGGAGCATGAAGAGCGGCTTCTGGGGAAGGGTGAGGATGGGATGGTGGTGTCTCGGCGGGCTT
This sequence comes from Verrucomicrobiota bacterium, assembly GCA_003402735.1. Taxonomy (GTDB): domain Bacteria; phylum Verrucomicrobiota; class Verrucomicrobiia; order Verrucomicrobiales; family DEV007; genus V1-115. Next base: position 6,712 of record QQNE01000052.1, on the reverse strand, counting down.
TTGTTGGCGGGGTGCGAGGAGAAGCGAGCGGCGAAAGCGGATGGGTATCCGTTGAAGGTCTGCGTCGTCAGCGGGGAACCGTTGGGAAGCATGGGGGAACCGGCCTCAATCGTGTTTGAGGGCAAGACGGTGAAGTTCTGTTGCAGTGGGTGTGAGGAAGATTTTCGCAAGAATCCCCCGGCGTATCTGGCGAAGTTAACCGGAGCGAAACCCTGAGATGGGTGGGCCCATGGATCTGTGGGCTTATGCGTTGCTCGCCTTCAGTTCGCTGCTGGCGATTGTGGATCCCATAGGATTGGTCCCCTGGTTTTTGGCGATCACGCCGCATGACTCGCCGGAGGTGCGGGAGAGGATGGCGAGGATCGCCTGTCTGGTAGCTGCGGTGATTTTGATGTTGTTCGCCGCGGCTGGGATGTGGATTTTCAAGTTGCTGGGACTGACCTTGCCGGCGTTCCAGATCGCGGGGAGCATCCTGCTCTTGCGGATCGGGTTGGATATGTTGCAGGCGAAGCATTCCCCGGTGCATGGGACTGCGGAAGATGCCCGGGCCGGCTCGGCCAAGGACGATGTGGCGGTCACTCCGTTGGCGGTGCCGATGTTGGCCGGACCGGGGGCGTTGTCAAACACGTTGATTCTGGTCAATCAAGCGAGCGGGCCGGTGAGCTGGGCCTTGCTCTATCTGAGCATCGCGGCGGTTTGCGCGGTCTCTTACCTGACGTTGCGCCTGGCCTCGCGCGGAGCGGTCTGGCTCGGTCCGATCGTCATGCGGGTGTTGACGCGGTTGATGGGATTGATCGTGACGGCGATTGCGGTGCAATTCACGATCAATGCCCTGGTTCAGTTGGGAGCCCTTCCGCCGCAGCCTTGAGAGGGGAACCGGTTTCCGGGCGTTGGATGATGACCCGGTGCGGGTAAGCGATTTCAATTCCGTCCTCGTCGAATCGGGCCTTGAGATCGCGCAGAATGGAGTTGCGCATCTCGATGAAGTCGTCCTTTTCGTGCCACACGCCGAGCAAAAAGCTGAGTTGGGATTCGCCGAAGCCGGTCAAGGCCACGAGGGGTTCTGGTTCCACGAGGACATGGGGATTTTCGTCGGCCACCTCGCGGAGAACCGCCATGACGGTATCGATGTCTTGGTCATAGGAGATGCCAATTTGGATGTCGTAGCGTCGGATGGGGTGGCGGGTGACGTTGATGAGCATGCCCTTGACCAACGTTTCGTTGGGGATACGGATGGAAATGTTGTCGAAGGTGCGCAGGGTGAGGGAGAGGAGGTCGATGGACTCCACGAAGCCGGTGTGTTCGCCGAGTCGGATGACATCGCCGACCTCGAACGGTTTTTCGAAGAGGAGAAAGATTCCGCTGATGATGTTGGAAAGGCTGGTCTGGGCGGCGAAGCCGATGGCGATGCCCGCGATGCCTGCCGCGCCGAGGAGAGTGGTCAGCTGGAAGCCGAATTCCCGGAGGATCATGATGATGACCACCAGGGAGAGGGAGTAGCTGATGGCCTTGCGGATGATGAGGCGGGACTGGGCTGAAAGCCGACTGCTGAGGGGGCGGACGATGAGCTGGCTGAGGACAAAAGCCAGGAAGAAGCCGAGGGCGAGGATCACGGCGCTGCGGACGATCGGCGTGGCGTAGGGCTGGAGCGCAGCCAGGGGATCGGGCAGGGGGATGGTCAGGTTTTCAGGCATGGCGCAGAGGGGAAGGTTCAGCGCAGGTCCGCGAGATGGCGCAGGTTTCCGAAGGTGCGCAGCAGAAGGTTGCCTCCGGTGGCGCGTTCACGGGGTGGGGTGATCAGCACGGCGTCCCGTTCCTCACCGGGGGCGCCCTTGTTGAAGGTGACTTGGCTGAGTTGTTGGGAGTTGGATTTCACGACCGACGAGGTGTTGGTCCAAAGATAGGTTTTGCCCTGGTAAATCCCGAGATGCTGAACCCGCAGGCAAATCCGTTCAAAGGGGAGGGAGGTGTTGGAGCGATTGCGGATTTTCACCGGGCAAATCACGCGGAAGAGATAGGGCTGCAATTCTTCCTGGGTGCGCACCGCCCGGGTCAGGGTGGCGTAACAGGGATCCCCTTGTTGTGGGGTCCCGAACCAGGTGCGAGAGAGCGAGCGGGTGGGAATGCTGGTGAGGTCCAGGGAAGATTCCGGAGGCCCCACTCGGAGCCGCACGTTCAGCGGAATGCCGCAGTAGAAACGGGCATGGGTGCCGGCGGGGATCTCAATGCGTGAAGTGGGTTTGGAAACGATCGGCCGGTCCGGCAGTTCAGGGCTCAAGGTGAGTCGGTCATCCGCATGAAGGGTGTCGACGGAAAATCGATTCACCACCTTGCCCTCGGGCCATTCGGATTCGGCGGCCAGTGTCCAGCGGGCATCGTGGAGATCGTCGACGGCGCTGTGGTGGACGACTTGCCACTCTCCGGGGAGGTGGCGCACCCAGAGATCGAGTGGACCGATCTGCCAGTGCCGGGTTTGCCCTGGAGGAATCTCATAGGTTTGCCAGAAGGGAAGCATGGGGATCGACCGGAACCTGCGCCGTCCCGCTCCTGATTTCCAGTGAAACCCTGCAGCAAGGCTTTTCGGCGGAGCGGTTTCGTGGTTCAGTCCGCGTCATGGCTTCCGTTCCTGCACACCGATTTCTTTATCGACGCCGCATCGAGTTCGCGGAGACTGATATGGCGGGCATCGTTCACTTCGCGAATTTTTTCCGGATGATGGAAGAGGCGGAGCACGCCTTCTACCGCAGTCTCGGCTTCACGGTTCACGATTTCCGGCCGGGGCCGGGAGAGCCGCGGATCGGGTGGCCACGGGTTCATGCCGAGGCGGATTTCCGGCTACCACTGGAATTCGAGGAGGAAGTGGAGATCGAGGTCCTGGTGGAGGAGGTTCGCAACAAATCGATCCGTTATGTCTTCCGGTTTTGGAAGGGCCCGGAAACGCAGCGGAGGTTGGCGGCCACAGGGCGTTTCTGTGTGGTCTGCGTCCGGTTCCTGGACGCGGAGGCGCGCATGGAATCGATCCCGGTGCCGGACTGGATCCGGGGGTTGTTGGAAGCGGCACCCGCGGCCTTGCTGGGGCCGGGGTGAAGGTTTCGGGCGGAGAGGATCTCAAATTAATTTTGAATATTATGAAATATGTGAAATAATGAAGGCTGCGACGAATGTCTCCGTTCACGTCCATTTCTGTTCGTCAGTTGAGTTTTACCTGCCTGATGGTGGTGGTTTCCGGTTCCATCATGGCGGCTGCGCTCTATTTTCATGAGCGGCGAATTGAGGAACTCGGGCAGGAACGCGAAGTGTTGGAACTCACGCTCGGGAAGGTTCAGGCTCTGCGCGGACACGATCTGGGGCAGCAGGATGCGGTGACGGAAATCATGAAGACGCTCGGGTCGAGCGAGAGGGAATACGCGATTTTCGTCCGTGATATCGATGTCGGCGGATGGCGGACGGTGGTGGCCAATGCGGCTGACAAGGTGGAGATGACGGTGGCGTTCGAGAAGTGGGCAGCGCTCCGCAAACCTGGGGAGACCGGGCCTTCGGTGACGGTCCGCAAGGTGGTCCGGAGCCGATCGGACAAGACACCGATGCGCCAGGTGACGGTGACAGCTCCGGTCCATGCGTTGGAACCTGGATTCAGCGGAGACGCCCACGCGATGGGAATGGTGGTGATCCGGGAGAATTTTCCGCCACCGGGCGTGAATGCGGTTTGGTTCTTGTTGTGCGTCGGTCTGGCGTTGGGCTTGGCCTTGGCGGTGGCCTCTTCGGCCGGGTGGCTTTTCATGCGAGGCATGGCCGGGGACATTCGTGCCTTGATTGAGGGCATTGATGAGGTGGCGCAGGGGCGCTACGAATACCGCATCCGAGTGACCCGGAAAGACGAGATCGGGCATGCGCAGACGGGGTTCAACCTGTTGGCACAGTATCTGGAGCATGCGCGTGGCCGGGACAGCGAGGCGATGCGGGAACTGATGGTGGCGAAGAAGGATGCGGAGTCGGCCATGGTCGCGAAATCGGATTTCCTGGCGAACATGAGCCATGAGATCCGAACGCCGATGAATGGGATCATCGGGACCACGAGTCTGGTGTTGGAGACGCCGTTGGCTCCGCAGCAGAGGGACATGCTCAAGATCATCCGGGCGAGTGGGCAGTCCCTGTTGCACATCATCAACGATGTTCTGGACTATTCCAAGTTGGAGACGGCCAAGATGGTGTTGGACGAGACCCCGGCCGAGTTGCGCAAGCTGTTCGATGAAATTGGCGAGATGTTTGCGCCCACGATGGCGGAAAAGAAACTCGAGTTGCTCTTGGAGGTGGAACCGCGGGTGCCTCTGCTCATCTACGTGGATCGGGAGCGGCTCAAACAGATTTTGGTCAATCTGGTGGGCAATGCCGCGAAGTTCACCAAGGATGGGGAAATCGAGGTCCGGGCGGAAGTGATCCCCAGGCCTGGCAATCAGCCCCAGTGCATTCGCATCGAGGTCAGGGACACCGGGATCGGCATTCCGGAGGAGAAACTGGACACCATTTTTGAAGCGTTCCAACAGGCGGACTTCACGACCACCCGAAAATACGGGGGGTCCGGGCTGGGCTTGGCGATTTGCCGCAAGCTCAGTGCCGTGATGAACGGTGAGGTTGGGGTGCGCAGCGAAGTCGGCGTCGGCTCCGTCTTCCACTTGGAGTTTCCCTACCAGACGGTGCCGAAACACTCGGTGAGTCCGGACCGGGACCGGCTTCGCTCGGAGTTGGGCAAGCGCCGGGTGGCGGTGATCGCTCGTGGGTCCTTGGGCCAGTTGATGCGCCGGCAGTTGCACGATTGGGGAGCGAACGCCGAGACCGTGGCCGGGTTGGGTCTCGTGGAGTTGCAGCAGTTGGCTGCGATGGAGCCGGAACTGTTGGTGGTGGAATCGGGCGTGGCGCCGGAGGGGGAGTTGCGGGCCTTTCTGCAAAAGCTGTTGGACGCGCGGTTTCCGATCTTGGTGGTCAGTCCTCTTGGCGAGTCGTTTGGCTGGCTTGGGGATCAGGGAACGCTGGTGCAGTGGGTGACCAAGCCGGTCAAGGAGATGGATTTTGTTCGACGTTGTGCCGATGCGTTGTGCCATCGTCTATCCCTGACAACGGCGAGGGATGGGGGCGGAACCAACGAACCTGGGCAGACGTTTGCGTCTCGTTTCCCGGGCAAACTGTTGCTGGTCGAGGATCAGCCGATGAATCAGAAGATTGTCTCCATGATGCTGCAAAAGCTTGGCTATGAAGTGGAGATTGCGGACAACGGGCGGGACGCGGTGGACTTGGTCAACAACCGGGCCTGTTTCGACTTGGTGCTGATGGATCTGCAAATGCCGGTGATGGGCGGGGTGGATGCCTGCAAGGAAATCCGCCGGAATTTCCTGTTGCCCAAGCAACCGGTGGTCGTTGCCCTGACAGGTCACGCCCTGACCGGGGTGCGTGAGGAATGTCGGAAGGCGGGGATGGACCATTTCATGACGAAACCGGTCACCCTGGACGATCTCCGCCAGTGCATTCAAGAGACTCTCAAACCTGCCAAGGTGGCCTGAGAGCCGCTTGAAATCCTCCGCGACGCCGCGAAGGATCAGCGGATCAATCCTTTGACGTCATTCAGCTTCGCTCCGGTCACGCAGAGGTGGGTCTGGGTGGAGCCGGTCAAATCCGCGGCGGCGAGGTCCGCGCTTTCGAAATTGGCCCGGTAGAGATTGGCCTCGCGGAGGGTGGCTCCGGAAAGATCAGCTCCGGTCAGATCGCACTCCGTGAGATTGACTTTGTCCAGATTGACCCCGCCGAGATCGGCCCCGCGCAAGTCCGCCCGGGTGAAGTTGGTGCCGATAAAGCGGGCGCCGCTGCAGTCGACCTGCATCATGGAGGCGCGGCTGAGATCCGCGCCGCTGAAGTTGGTGCCGATAAACCGGGCCCGATCCATGCGGGCTCCGGGATGGCTGGAGTTGGAAAGATCCTGCCCCGTTTTGTCGAGTTGCTTGCCGCGGATGCCTTTTGAATCGAGCCAAAGTGCGTGTTGCGCCAATTCGTCAGGGGAGATGTTTGCCATTTGCTAGCGATTTTGAGGGTTTGCCTTCGGATTTGCAACCTTTCAATTCAGGCCCTCGAAGTAGACACTGGCCCCGCCCAGAGCGGTGGCGCCGCGGACAAGCGTGGACCCAAGGCTCGCGTGGCGGCCGTCCAGACTGGTCTCCAACCGGCTCACCGGACGATAGACGCGTTGCAATTCAAAGCTGTCCAGTTTGGCCACGAGCGCGTCCCGCACGGCTGGCACGTTGAAGCCTCCGCCCGTCACCAGCAGCTGGTCCACGCGTTGAAATTGGTGCATGTCCAGAAAGCGCTCTGCGCTGAGGGCCACTTCCTCCGCAAATCCATCGACCGCGGCCTTCACGGATTCGATCTCCGCGCCTTCGGCGATCCGCACCCCGCCGGATCGGAAGGGACGCAAGGTGGCGTAGAAGAGGCGGTGAAAGTTCTCGATCCGAGGATCACTGGCATTCGCCATGTCATCGAAGGCGGACTGTTGTTCTTCCGGCAAAGCGGCGCGGACTCTGCGGTCGAGATCGGCGATGCCCATCGGCTCGGAGTAGTGGGCGTAACAACCGCGCCGACTGCTGGCGGCAGCTTCAAACGCTTGGTCGGGCCGGGCGAGGTCAAAACCGAGCATGGCGAAGTCGGTGGTGTAGCCCCCCAAGTCGGC
>QQNE01000051.1 GCA_003402735.1 Verrucomicrobiota bacterium | reverse complement strand
GCTCAAGGCCCAACTCGAGCTCGTCGCCCGCGGCGCAACCGGGACCTTGCAAACCGCCCTGACCAGCACCACGCGCCTCGCCAGGGTCCACGCCATCTGGGGGCTCGGACAACTGGAGACGGCGGAGCCGATGGTGAATCTGTTGGGCGATGCCGATCCCGTGATCCGCGCCCAAGCCGCCAAGACGCTGGGCCAGCTTCCCCGCTCCTCGCCGTTTGATCGCGGTCGCCTCGCGGAACGCCTTGCGGATCCCGATCCGCAGGTCCAGTTCCAGGCCGCCCAGGCCCTCGGAAACAACGGGATGCCGAACCCGGAAGTCTTGCGAGCTTTGCTGGTCTTCATCGATTCCCAACCGGATCACCCCTACTTCCGCTCGGCTCAGGCCCGCGCCCTGGCGGCCGTGGCCCCAATCCCGGAACTGGCCGCGATGAGCCGGGAGGATTCAGCGGCCCGGCGGATGATCGCCGTCCTGGCTTTGCGCCTGCTCAAGGCCCCGGAGGTGGCCGGGTTCCTGCCCGACGCGTCGCCGGCCATTCGCGCCGAAGCCGCTTGCGCCATTCACGATGGCGATTCCATTCCCGACGCCCTCCCCGCCCTCGCGGCCAGCCTTGCCAACCCGGTTGACAACGCCGAGTCCTTCGTCCGCCGCGCCATCAACGCCAACTTCCGCCTGGGCCATGCTCCGAACGCTGAGCGCGTTTCCCGGTATGCGCTGCGCGCCGAAACTCCGCCTGCGATGCGGCTTGAAGCCCTGGACTCGCTGCTTGCCTGGACCAATCCGCCCCCGCTCGACCGGGTGGATGGGTGGCGTCGGCACCTGACGGAGCGCCCCTCTCTCGCCATCGCCGAAGCGTTGCGCGCCCCCGTAAACGAGTTGCTGGATTCAACAGACCAAGAAGTGCTCGAGAAAGCGGTGCAGCTTGCCTCCGCCTTGAAGATCACCCTGGATCCCCCGCGCCTCAACGCCCTTCTCCGCAATCCCAAAGCTCCTGCCTCCGTCCGGGGGGCGGCGCTGGACAACCTCAAGACGTTGGAAGCGGCGCGCTACGCCATCGAAACTTCCGAAGAAGCTCTGCGGATCCGGGGAGCCACCCTGCTGGCCAGCCTGGACCCCGGCACCGCCCGCGAGCACCTGGCCAAGGTGATGGCCCAATCCACGTCCATCCCGGAACGCCAGACAGCCCTGACCCTGCTGGGAGATCTGAAAGCCGCGGATCTGCTCAAGCCCTGGGTGGAGCGTCTCGCCAAAGGGGACCTCCCCGCCCCGCTCCACTTGGATGTGGCGGAGGCGGCCGCCAAGACCGGAGGGCTTGCCGCCGATCTCCCCCGCCCCGCCAACGATCCCCTGTCGCCATGGATCGAGTGCCTGGAAGGCGGAGATCCGGTCCGGGGAAAAGATCTGTTTCTCAACCACATCGGAGCCCAGTGCGTCGCCTGTCACAAATACGACGACAGCAAGGGCGGCAGCGTGATCGGCCCCAACCTGAAGGCGGTCGGTCTCCGCGATCGCCGCTACCTTCTGGAAGCGTTGACCTTGCCCCAAACCAGCATCGCTCCAGGCTACGGAGCCCTCACCCTCACCTTGAAAGACGGATCGGTTGTCAGTGGACAACTCAAAGGAGAATCCGGGGGCGTCATTGAACTTCGCGATCCCGCGCAACCCGCGAGCCGGAAAATCCCGGCCAATCAAATTGCGGAGCGCGGAACGGCGATGTCGCTCATGCCCCCGATGGGCCTGATGTTGCCCAAAAGGGACGTGCGAGACTTGGTCGCTTACCTCGCCACTCTCCGGGCCAAGTCGACCAAGGAAAAAGGGTGAGTCGGAACGTCAAGAAAAGCTCAGTCCCGCCGAGCGAGGCTCACTCTGGGTGAGGATTTGCCTGGCGATTTCCGTCGCTCCATCACCGGGGACGAAATCGATGGCGCGCTCGATCACCGGCATCGCGGCTTCCCGTCCGCAATACTCACGGATTTTGCGGGAGATTCGTTCGGGTGAACGGGAGTAATCACCCAACCCGTTCTCTTGCACGAAACGGACGTTGGCAAATTCCTGACCGGGTACGAAATCGTAAATGAGGACATAGGTGCCGACAGTCAGAGCCTCCATGAGGACGGTCGGGCTCGCTTTGATCAAGGCCAGGTCCGCCGCGGCCAGCATCTCTGGAAGTTCGGTGGTGAAACCGTGCAAATGGATGTTCCCCGGTGGCTGACTCCGCTCCAAACGCTGGCGCAGTTCTTCGTTCTTGCCGCAAACGATGTGCACGTCTATGCCTCCCGGGAGATCTGCCAGGGCCGGGAAGAGACGCTGAATGCCCATGCCGTCCGCGCCGCCCACACAAACCACGGTGGGTTTGTCAAACCCGAGACGACGCCGCAATTGCGAGCGCTGCCCCCGGAGCGCGGACAACCGAGAATTCAGAGGAAGCCCACTCACGTGAATCAAATCCTCACGGACCCGCTGCCGCAGCGCCCGTTCCTTCATGAGATCCGTCGGAACAAAGTAAGCGTCCGCGCCGTGAGTGAACCAACTGGCGTGCCCGTAAAAAAGATCGGTGACCACGGTGGCCAGGTAAGGCTGATAATAAGTCTTGCGCACCGCGTATTCCGCCGCCGCCGTCAGACAGGGATGCATCGTCACCACCACATCCGGTCGGCCCCGCAAGATGGCCGCCGAAAGCTCGGTCTTGGTCAGTTGATGCCAGGGATAAAACAACATCTTCGACCATCGCCGTCCGTTGGTCAGGTAAAAGGTGGTGCGCCACAGATTGCGCCGTTCCGACCAACGCGTGTAGAGCTCGGGCATTCGGTCGATCGGAAATCTTCCCGTCTCCCGCAGGCCATCCACGATCTCCACCTCCACCCCGGGCTCCTGCTCGATCATGGCGGCGCGCAGAGCGTTTGCGCAAGCCCGGTGCCCACCTCCCGTGTCCGAAATCAGGAGATTGACTCGTCGGGCTCCGCGCCAACCCGGCCCGTCTCCACCCGTGCCCGATACCAGGTTTGAATCAAAGTAAATCATCGCTTCCCTAAAACGTAGTCAGCTGCCCGCTCCTCGGAAACCGCCGCTCATTCGAGGCGCGGTGATCCAGTCCCCGTGAAGTGATCTTGTTAGCAAAGTTACCTGAAAGCTGTTCAGTTCGAAAAGTCAAGGTTTGCTTAGAACTAGATTGGCTTGGCCGGTGATCCCGGAACAACTTCCATGCTAGAAAGTGGCGAGGTTTCGCACCGAGTCAACCCCCGGCCATCACCCATCCAGCATGAATCGCCCACACATAACCCACCTTGCACAGAATATGCAGGGTTTGATCCACGTGCAGGTTGGTCAAACCAGCCGATTTCGCGAAATCGATCCCCCAATGCAAGCCCGCTTCGATCAACGCCAGAGTCATCGACCCGGTGATCATCCACACCGCTCCAGCATGAACGAGTGCGTGAGCGGTCAGGCAATGCACCCAGACGCCCCGGGTCTCCGCCAAACTTCCGGGCAGGGGCCGGGCCCGGCGATGATTCTTGCCGATCGCCATGAACTCCGTCTGCAACGGGTAATCCGCCAGCACGTGGCCGATCAACAGCGCAAAAAAAAGGGGGCCGGGATCCTTCAACGGTTCCAGCAGTGAAGCCAACGCTTGCATGGTCGCCCAGTGCCCACCGCACTACGGTTGGGCGAGTTGTTGTTGCACCGCCGCTTTCTCGTTGGTCCTGCGCAACTTCTTGCTCAGGGTGGTCGCAATGCTCAACAACACCTTGCTCGACGCCGCGGGATGATAATGCATAAAGGCATCCAGCTTCGAACGCGAGATGCTCCACAACACCGCAAAGCCACTCGCGACCACCGTGGCACTCGCCTCCGACGGATCAAAAATGTTGACCTCGCCGATCACGTCGCCCGCCCGAAGGCTGGAGAGAAGCACGTGCCTTCCCCCGGCCTCGGTTTGCACATGCACCGTCCCGGAAACCACCATGGAGAGCGAATCCTGCGGCCGCCCTTCCACGATGATTGCCTGGCCATCCTCCGCCGCCGTAAAGTCCCCATAGGCACTCAGTTGTCGGCGCTCGTCGTCGCTCAGATCCCGCGCGAATCCCAGGGCGGGAAGATCTGGTGGCTCTGTCTGGCTCATTCCCCTCCATCGATTTTCTTGACCAATTACGCAAGAACTGAAGAAAAAAATCCTGCCAGACCGTCTGCCCCCGCCCCACCATTTCTCCTGCGCAACCGTCACCTCACAGGGTCCCCATCGACCAGGCATCCCCGGACGAAATCCGCCACGCCAGGAATCGCTGCATCCGGAAACTCGCCCCGTCCCCGGCCATCTCCCAGGTCCGCGCCAAGGGCCCGCCACTCCCGCATGGTCCGAATCGCGCCCGCTTTCCAAGCAAAGGCTTCGTCCGGGTAAGGTCCCACCTTCACCGGGTCCGACCAAGTGTGCAGGGAGAGAACTCGGGGCGAAACGGCGGCGGCCAAGTGCATCGGACCGCTGTCCACACTCACCGTGAACGCGGCGCGCCGCAGAAGCCAGATCAGTTCCGGAAGAGATGTCCGGTTCAACCAGTTGCAGATCTCCGGGTCTCCCGGGACCGGGACCTCGGCGCGCCCCGCCAAAACCACAGGAATCCCCCGAAGCCGACGGCAGAGATCCACCACCTGCCCCACCTCCAACGATTTCCCTCGCCCGCGGGAGAACGGATGCAGAAGGACGAAACGAGGAGGCAACGTTTCCGCACCGGGCGGGGCCACGCCCGGCGGAAGCGGGAACGGGAGCGGTTGGGGAATGTCCCATCCGAAGGCATCCGCCAGGGAGAGATACCGATCGACCGCATGCGGCGACCTCGCCCGCCGGGTGTCGACAGCGGCATCGAAACCGAATCGGGCGCCTTCCCGGGCGTCTGAGTAACCGATGAGATGCCGTGGTCGGAATGCCCTGGCGAGCAGGAGGCTGCGCAACAAACCCTGGACATCGATGGCCAGGTCAGGCCGCCAGGCGCTCTGACGCCGGACCCAATCCAGAAAGCCGAGCGGGGCCCGCATCCCGCGCAGCGCTTGCCGGGGGAACTCGATGACGCCGTCCAGCAACGGATGCCCGTGCAGCAAGGGCGCCCAGACCTCGTTGACCAACCAGCGGAGTTCCGCCCCGGGCGCCTGATGCCGGATCAAGGCGACCAGCGGCAACGTGTGCACGATGTCCCCCAAAGAACTCGGCTTGACGATCAGAATCCGCCGGGCCGCGGCAAAGTCGCAGGAGCTCACTTTCCAGCGGCCAACCGGGTCGCCAGCATTTCCGGCAAACCCGCATCCCGGATTTTCTGTTGGGTGGTCTCGATGTCGTATTCCAACCGATGGATGGCGACCGTCTGGTTGTCGACATCATAGACCGCGTAAGAGGCCCGCCAATCTCCGTCACGGGGCTGGCCCACGCTGCCGGCATTGATGAAATACTTCTTGCCGATCTCGATCTGGACCTCGTTGACGGAGAGCGCCTCGACGGAGCCGTGCTTGACGTAAAACCGCGGCGTGTGGGTGTGACCGTGGAAGCAGATCGGGGTGAACTGGTAACTGAAACTCGCCATGGCATCGAACTTGTTCGTGACATAGCCCCAACCGCCGGGGGTATCGAGCGTGGCGTGGACGATGGTAAAATCGCGCACCTGACGAACCAGCTTGAGACTGGAGAGCCAGTCCCGGTCGGTTTGATCGAGGGCGTCCCGGGTCCACTTCAAAGCATGAGCCGCCAGCGGATTGAGAGTGTCGAGAGAGGTGTTGAGACAGGCTTCCTCGTCATGGTTCCCCTTGACGACGGGACAATCGAGACCGCGCACGATTTCCAAACATTCGCGAGGGTTGGCGTTGTATCCGACGACGTCTCCCAGACAGACAAACTGGTCACATCCTTGGGCAGCAGCGTCCTCCAACACCGTGTGAAGGGCCTCAAGGTTGGCATGGATATCTCCAAAGATAGCGTATTTCATGAGGTCATCCCCAGGCCCGACCAGACACCATCGCCGCATCCAGTCAGACCGCAATCACTCCATTCAGCCGGACAACTTTTCAAGACGGATCTATGGGACCGCTGATTTCTCATCCAACTGCTCCCGCAACCGGGCTACGATCGTCGCCAAAGCGGGATCCGGCGCGGGTGGATTGGGACCCCGGCTTTTTTCCAGGAGCCGCTCGTAAATCGGCAGGGATTCCTTGGGCAGGAGCGGGGTGGCGATGACAAACCCCTCCGCATCGAACCGCTCAGGGATGCACGACTCCGGGGGAACTCCAAGACGCGCCTCCAACTTGCGCATCTCCACGATCAGGGAGGGCTTCCAAATCATCACCCGCTGCCGCCGCAAGACCTCCAGCCCCTCGTCGTAAATGCCGCGCAACACCTTCATCGCCTCCTCATCATGCTCGCCGCACTGGGCCAGGAGATACCCGTAGATCCGGTGGAGGAAATCCGGCGCCCCGGGAGTCAGGCTGGCCCGCCGGTAGCATTCCGCCGCCTCACACAGATTCCCCTCCCGTTCCCGGTAAAGGTTGGCTAGGTCCCGCCAAATCCAGGGGTTCTCGGGATTCCACTCGATTCCCTGACGCAGCATCTCCTTGCCGCGCTCCAACCACTCCCGGGCCAGGAGACGGCGGGTCACCTCGGAATGGGCCGGGTCGTCCTGCAGATACCAGGCCCAGGCGTTGGAATGACAGTGCCAAGCTCCGGTGATCCAGACATCCGGATTGCGCGGCTCGAGCACCTGGACCAGGCGATAATTCTGCAAGACGTTTTCCCAGTCCTGAAACTCCCAGTGAAAATTGGCCCGCAAGGTCAGGAAGGTCGAGACCATGTAACGCAGTCCGCCGAGCGCTCCCATCATGCCCTGAACACCCACCTCCTGGAGAGCGGAGGAGCCGCGCAACGGCGGATGAAAACCGGCCTGACGAAGGTCCCGCAGCAACCTGGATTCCAAAGGCGCGCGCACCAACCCGGCGACCAACAACACCAGAAACACCAACGCGGGACCCCGCGACAAATCCCGCCAGCGCCTGTTCATAGCTCCTTGTCCACAAAAACCAGCTGGGCCACCAGCACGAAAAGACCGATGTAAAACAATCCCATCCCCGTCAGCTGCAACCCCGCGCCCAAGGTCAACTCGGTCCCGGTGATCACCTCGTCCACCACATCGAACAATCCCAGGTTGGGAAACACAATCACCAGGAGCCGACCGATCAACCCGCCAAACCATCCGGTTTCGTTCACCTTCCAGAAATCGAGGATCAGCTGATGAAAATGCCCGATGAAGACCACCATCGCCGAGGTCACGATGGTAAACAGGGAGCTGGACGCAATTGTGGAAATGAAGAGCGTGACCGCGGACACCACGCAGGCTTTCAGATACAGGGCCCAGACGGCCCAGAGCAGGCTCGTGCTCAAGCCGTAGCGCGCCGCATCCGCCTTGGCTTGATTCACCTCGTTGAGCGACACCGCCTCCCCTCCCGCCCCCTGCAAAAGCTCTTGGACGAGTTGCTTTTCCACCGAGGGCATTTTCCAGGCCACCAGCAGACACATCGCCAAAAACATGGCGGCCAGGGCCAACGCATTGAGCAGGAGAACCCCGAAGAGACGGCCCAACAGATACTCGATCCTCGGCACCGGCTTGGAAAGGATCGTGTAAAGGGTTCGATCCTCCAGGTCCCGGGGCAGAAGCAGCGCCGTGGCGGAGATGGAATAGACCATCGTAAAGAGATACATGGCGCCAAAACTCCAGCGTTTGATCGCGATGAGGTGCTCCGTCGGCAGCCAGAACAGCCCTGCTCCCGCCACCACCAGAACCAGGGCCGCGAAGATCAGGAGGAAGTAGAAGACCTTCATCCGCACCAACTGCACAAAGGTGGCCCGGGCCAGCACCCAGACCCGGAGCGGAGAAATCTCCCAAACCGGAACGACGTGCGCCGGGATCGCGTCTGGGGCCCGGTCAGTCATGCCGTGTCCCTCCGGAAACGGGTTCCCTCTCCTCGGTCGTTTCCAAGAACAACTTCTCGAGCGTGGTCCGGGGATGGCCCGAACTCACCAGCCTGGCCCCGGATCGTTCCACCAAGGCGCGGATTTCGTCGGCCAACCCGGGAGCGCCTCCCTCCACCACATACTCCATCTGCTGTTCCACCTGCGTGAGATCCTCCAGCCGCCCCTCGAGCACCATCCTTCCCTTGGAAACGATCCCCGCCCGGTCACAAACTTCCTGAACCTGTTCCAACAGATGCGAACAGAGGATCACGGAAGTCCCTTCCGCCTTCATCTGAAGGATCAAATCCCGGATCTGGCGCGAGCCACGGGGATCGACACCCGCCGTGGGTTCATCCAAAACCACAAGCCGGGGCCGGTGCACGATGGCCTGCGCCAAACCGATGCGCTGAAGCATTCCCTTGGAATACCCGGCGATCGACCGATCCGCGGCGGTCTCCAATCCCACGGTTGCCAGCAATTCCGGGACGCGCGCCCGCAACTCCGCCCCGTGAATCCCGCAAAGTTTGCCGTAAAACTCCAACGTCTCTCGGCCCGTCATGTGCTTGTAAAAGTAGGGATTTTCCGGGAGGAACCCCACATCCCGTCGGCTGCCCACCTTGCCACTGTCGATCCCGAAGACCTCGGTGCGACCGGACGTGGCCTGAACCAACCCGAGGATGACCTTCATCGTGGTCGACTTTCCAGAACCATTCGGACCGATCAGTCCGTAAATCTCGCCCTGCGCCACCTGGAAACTGAGGTCAGCCACCGCGGAAACCTTGGCCCGCGAGAACGAGGTTTCGAAGACCTTGGTCAGGTGTTCCACCAAGACCGCGGGAGGATTGGCCGACTGGGCCGCAGAGGGGACGGGGTGGCTCCGGCTTTCCATGATCTCGCGACCCGCCCTGCGGAATTCAGTTTCCCTTGTCCTTCTTGAACATGCCCCGGAAAAGGCCCGATTTGCCGCCCGAACCGGACTTTGCATCGCTCTTGGCTCCAGTCGCTGCGGCGGCGGCCGCCGCCTTGACCTGCGCACCGGCGCTGCCTGCGGAATCCGGGTCCATCCAGTAGAGCAGTTCGGAAGGCAAGGACGCGTAGTTCTTCACCCGGGGTGCCAGCTTCTTGCCCGTCTTGGGGTCATATTCCTGCACCAACTGCCGCATCAACTGATTGCCAGGAATGGAATACAGCCGCTCCTCCGTCATCCGGTCCCGGACATCGTAGGTGAATTCTCCGCGGATGACCGGTTTCCCCGAGCCCTCATGGATCACGAAGGTCACCGCCTTGCCGTATCGGTCCAATTGGTAAACCCGCCGCAGTTTCAAGTCTCCCTGGATATCGTAAGTCAGCACCTCCTGCTCCGCTTTGGCGGAGTCCTTGGCCGTGACCGTCCGGCTGCCGTCGTTGTGACGGACCATGCGCACAAACGGACCGGGAGTTCCCGGGGCGGGGTCCTGTCCACGGGCCAGACCGAGGCCGACGCCCAAGGCCAGCAGATTCACCGCCACAACTCGCCAAAATTCCCAACGCATCCTTTGCGGCCTTCCAGAATTCAGGGAACGCGAAAAACTTGGTTGGTCGTCGGATCAACCGCCAGTTCACCGGACCGGAACCCGCTGACATCGATCATGTTGTAGGGCGAATACGGACTCTTCACGTATCCGGGATTGGAGGTCGGCGTCCCCGTGGGATAACTCGCGCCGCCCGAGCCCGGGTGCCCCCCGGAATCGCGATACCGTTTTGCCTTGATGGCGTGCCCGGCCACGGCCCCGACGGCGGCTCCGATCAAGGCGCCTCCCAGGGCTTCGTCTCCGGTGAGAGCGCCAATCCCGGCCCCAACGGCGGCCCCAACGGCCGCGCCCGTCGCCGCGTTGGTTTCACAACCGGTGGTCGAGAAAAGCAGCGAGAGAACGCCCAAAGCGGTCGCGGCCCGTCGCATCAAAGGAGTCATTTGCATGGTCTGCCAGGGGATTTCAGAAAGGAAATTCAGAAGATCAACGTTGTCTTCTTAGACGCGAATGCTCGTGCGCCATGCGTTTTTTTCAACTGATGAAGTGCGGAATCGCGTCCGCAAATCTCCTTGTCGCCACCTCGTTTCCATCCGAAGTCTTTCCGTGGCAACGTCCAAATTGTCGATGACCCCCATCCCCCAGCATCGCCGCAACGCCGGATTCAAAGCGCTCTTGGTCGCCGCCTGCCTCGTGGTGGTGATCGGAGGCTTGAAATTGGCCGCCGGATTCATCATTCCCATCCTCCTCGGCCTCTTCCTGGCGGTCCTCAGTTTGCCCATCTCTCACTGGCTCCAATCGCGCCGGGTCCCCCTCTCGATCGCCGTTCTCGCCACGGTCCTGGTCGATCTGCTGGTCTTGAGCGCCCTGGTCTTCCTCATCGTCACCATCCTGCCCGACTTCCAGGCCAGCATCGGCAAATACGACATCGAGTTCCGCCGGTTCCTGATGGTCAAGGTGACCCTCCTCCAACAGACGCTCACCGACACCGCCGGCCCGCTGCAAACCTGGTTCAATCAGAACTTCGGGGACCCGGAGGAGCCCGGGCCGCCGACGCCCATCTTCGATCTCCGACGGGCCGCCGAACAGATGTTGAGCGTCAGCTCCCTCATGTCTCTCATCAACTGGAACACCAGCATTCTCAATGTCCTGGTTTCTTGGATGACCAAATCGTTCTTCGCCTTCGTTCTCATGATCTTCATCCTGGCCGAAGCCGACAAGTTCAGCGCCAAGGCCGAGCAGATGGCGGCGCTCCGCGGTCCGAACTTCCGCCTGTTCCGGGACACGACCCAACAGATGCAGCGGTATCTCGTGATCAAGACGCTGGCCAGCATCGTCAAGGGCGTCGTCGCCGGAGGCGTGTGCACCCTCTGCGGCCTCGAATTCGCGGTCGTCTGGGGCCTCATGGTGTTCCTCTTCAACTACGTGCCCACCATCGGCGCGCTGGTCTCGGCGACCCCGCCCATCATCCTGGCGCTGGTGAAGTTCGGTGCCTGGCCGGCGGTCGGTCTCGCCCTCGCCTTCCTCACCATTCACACGGCGGTGGGCAACTTCATCGAACCCGCCGTCATGGGACGCGGCTTCGGCATTTCCACCACGGTCGTGATCCTCTCCGTCGTCTTCTGGGGCTGGCTCTGGGGAGCCGCCGGCATGTTCCTGGCCATCCCGTTGACCATGATGTTCAAGGTCATGGTCGATGGCAGCGACGACTTCCGCTGGGTCGGCATCGCCATGAGCAAGGATCCGGAGCAGGAATACGAGATCCTCAACCGATCCCGCCCCCAAATCCCGGTGCCGCCACTGGACCCCGAGCCGGATCCGCTGGCCGCGATCGACCAGGAGTTATGAGCCCGCCTTCTGACGGGCCACCGCCCGCTTGGCCAGTTCATCCGCCACCACCCCCGCCAGGATGACCAACCCAATCACCGCATACTCCATGTTCTGATAGGCCGGAAAGACCAGGTTGATCATGTTCCGCAAGACCTGGATCAAAGCCGTCCCCGCAAGCACCCCCAGCACCGTGCCGGTGCCCCCGCGCAAACTGCAGCCTCCCAACACCGCCGCCGCGATGGCGAACAGCTCGTAAAAGTTCCCGAAATCGACCGGCTGCGCCAAGTTCACGTCGAGCACGAACAACAGCCCGGCCAGACCGGCCAGGAAAGAGCAAATCACATAGGCGACGATCACCATCCGATCGGTCTGAATCCCGCTGAACCGAGCCGCCTCCTCGCTGTTGCCCAACGCCAACAGGTAACGGCCGTAAATGGTTCGGTTGAGAAACACCGCCACCAACGCGGCCACGACCCCCAAAATCAACAGCGGCACGGGAATGCCGAACCCGGAAAAGAGGGGGATTTCACCATTGGCCAGCCAGCGCAAGGCCTTGAACCCGTTGCCGAATCCGGCGGTCTGATCCTGGGTGAATCCCCGGGTCACTCCCCGATAAATGAGCAGACCACACAGGGTCACGATGAAAGGCTGCAACCGCAACCGCGTCACCAGAAGTCCGTGCCCCAAACCGATGGCCAAGGGGAGCACCAGCGCCAACAACAACACCACCGGCATCGGCCAGCCCTGGCCCACGGCCAACCACGGCACTCCCACCCCCACCAGACAAACCACCGACCCCAGCGACAGATCGATCCCGCCGGTGATGATCACCAAGGAGACGCCGATCCCCAGAATTCCGTAGAGCGCAATCCGCCGAAGCAGGTTCTCCTGGTTGTAACCCGACATGAAAACCGCCCGCCCCGAAAACGCATCCGCCATGATCCAGGTGGCCAGGTAAACAACCAGGAGAAGAACCGCAATTCCTATAATCCGTTTCATGCTTGGTGATCTGATCCGTTTGCGCGAGACGCTCCCGCCGGGCCTCCGGTGGCCAGGGTCATGATCCGTTCCTCGGAAAGCTCGCCGCGACTCAACTCCCCCGTCAGGCGACCCTCGTGCATCACAAGCACTCGGTCCGCCAATCCCAGGATCTCCTCCAGCTCACTCGAGACAAACAGGATTCCCGCACCGGAAGCCGCCAGCGTTTCCATCAGTTGATAAATTTCCTGCTTCGCCCCCACATCGATGCCACGCGTCGGTTCATCCAGCAGAAAAACCCGGGGACTCATGGCCAGCCACTTGCCGATGACGACCTTTTGCTGGTTGCCGCCCGAGAGAAAGCGCACCGGTTGCTCTTCCCCGGGCGTTTTGATCCTCAGCTCCCGGATCATCCGGCTGGTGATCTCAGATTCAGCAGCCTCATTGAGGAGAAATCCCCGCAAGCGATCGCGCTCCAGGCTGGCCAGACTCAGGTTGCGCCGGACGCTCTCCGCCAGCACCACCCCTTGTTTCTTGCGGTCCTCGGGAACGAGCGCCAGCCCTCCACGCACCGCATCTCGCGGATGCTGCGGCTGCAAGGGCTTGCCCTCCACCCGGATCTCTCCGGCCAACGGCGGCGTCACCCCGAACAATGCTTCCAACAATTCCGTGCGTCCCGCCCCGATCAACCCGGCCAGACCCACGATTTCCCCCGCCCGGACCTGCAAGCTCACGCTCTGCGACGGATTCGCCGGGGTCCGCACCTCCTTCAACTCCAGGACCGTTGCCCCCGGCGTCCCTGCCGTCCGCTGGTAAACGCGGGAGACGTCGCGCCCCACCATCAGCCGCACCATGGCGTCATGGGAGATTTCCGTTCGGCTGAGCTCTCCGGCGTTCAACCCGTCCCGCAAGACAGTGACCCGGTCCGCCATCCGCTGGATCTCCGCGAGCCGGTGGGAGATGTAGATCAGGCTCACGCCCCGTTCACGCAGGTCCCCCATGACCGCGAAGAGCCGGTCCGTCTCGCGCGCCGAAAGACTCGACGTCGGTTCGTCCAGAATGAGCACCCGGGCGTTCACGCTGAGCGCCTTGGCAATCTCCACCAACTGCATCTGGCCAAGGGTGAGATCGCCCACTTCCCGGGATGGATCGATCTCCAACCCGACCAAATCGAGAACCCGACGGGACTCTGCGGCAATGGCCTTTTCGTCAATCCATCCGTAGCGGTGCGGCTCGCGGCCGAGGAAAATGTTGGCCCCCACCGTGAGGTTGGTGGCCAGGTTCAGTTCCTGATGGATCAGAGCGATGCCTTGGCGGAGCGCTTCCTGGACCGAGCCGACCGGGATGACCACGCCCTCGGCCTCGATGGTTCCCGCGTCCGGCTTTTGCACACCGGCCAGGATTTTCATGAGGGTGCTTTTGCCGGCTCCGTTCTCCCCGAGAAGGGCCAGAATCTCCCCCGGAAAGACCCGGAGATTCACCTCGTGCAAGGCGCGGACACCGGGGAACGACTTGCAAATGCCGTTCGCCACCAGTCGGGGTTGAGCATTGTCCGCCATGCGGTCTCGCCTCATTTGCCAAGTTTGGACTTCAGATCTTTCCAGAACTCATCCACCGTGTCCTTGCGGATCTGGCGGGCCGGCACGTTGATGAATTTGTCCGCCGGAATGACGCTCCGATCTCCCGCGGCCAGGGCCTTCAGCACTTCCACGGAGCGGAATCCATACATGTAGGGGTTCTGCACCACGGTCCCCTGGACTTGACCATCCCGAATGCCCTGGAGGGTGCGCTCCGCCTCATCGAACGCCGCGACCTTCACCTTCCCGATCTTGCCGGCCTGTTCCAGAGCCTCGAGGATGGCCGGCGGATTGTAGGCGAACAACCCTACCAAACACCCCACATCGGGGAACCGGGAAAGCGTGTCTTCCACGTTGGCCTTGGCCAGCGCACGATCGAAATTGTCGGTCAAAGTGCCCAGGATCGTGTAGCGGTCCCCCTTGATTTCACCGCCCGGAGGATCAAAACGGGACGGATCATGGGAACGGTCCAGGAGTTCGTCGATGACCCCCTGACGACGCAACCGGGAGTTGTCCTGCTCGAGGCGCCCGATGAAGATCATCACGGCCCCACCCTGCGGCAAGGCTTCCTTGACCAGTTGACCGCACATGCGCCCCGCGTCGTAGTTGTTCACCCCGATGAAAACCTGTCGGTTGGAAGCCGGGGCATCCGAATCGTGGGTGATCAGAATGGCGCGCTCCGCCACCTCGTTGAGCAGGCCCACCTGGTTGGCGGCATCGATCGGGCTCACCGCGATCCCTGCCGTCCCCCGGGTCAACAAGTCTTCAAGCATGCTTTTTTGCTCAACCGCACCTCCCGCGGGCATCAGGACCTTCACGTCCATCCCCTCCCGAGCAGCGGCCGCCTTGGCCCCCTGCTCCGCCAAGGTCCAGAACGGATCGACCCCGTTGGTCACAAACGCGAACTGCTGGGCTCCTCCCCCACTCTTTTGGCAGGCTGACAGGAACGCAAGGCAGACGGGAACCAGGAAACGGGCGGCGACGGCAAGAAAACGGGGGCTGGTCATGACGGCGGCATCCTAGACCAGATCTTGCGAATTCGAGAAGAAAAATGCCGAAACCCGCAACGCATTTCTCAATCCGTCCCACTCGGGATCAGGCCCGCGCTTCCTCCGACCGGCGCACGGTCCGCCCCGTGAGCCGGGCCAACAGCTGAATCGCGACGATCACTCCCAGAAACCAGGCCCAGGCCTGCACCGGATTCCGCTTCGCCTGACGATCCCCGGCCAGCTCCAGCCGCGCATCCCCCTTCAGCTTGTGAAACACCAACGGTTCCCCCTCCACCGGAAATCCAGGCTCCGGCCAGAGCCGTGCCTTCACCGCAGCGGGATCCAAGTCCAAGGCCGCCCGAGGCTGCTCGATCGACTCGATCCACTGACCGCCCGACGGCGTCGGCAGGGGCGCGGCGACCGGGTCCAACCCAAACCGCGGGGCTTGGCCGGGAGCTTTGGCTCCACCGCTCATCATCGGAGAGCGCCAGTTGCTCAGAAGCCGCTGGGCCATCTCGTCCTGGGCCGTTGCCAACGTGAAATCGGCGTTGGATGCGTTTCGGGGCGGTCCCGGGTCCTCCTCCGCGGGCGGCGTCCAGGCCAGCGCCACAAAATCGTTCAGCTTGAGGCCATCCCGGACCATCCCGGCGCGCTGGCGAAGAGTCTCATGCCGTTGCCGGTGACGGGTCACCACCTCCGTGCTGTTCTCCGCAAATCCGGACGGCATCGCTTCCGCAACGGGGGAAGCCACGGCCAGGGAAAGGTCCGGTCCCGGCCGGAACGATCTCGCTTCCTCCTCCAGTTTGGTCAACTTGCCGAGGAATTCCGGCGCCGCCGATTCGGGGAGCAACCCGGGCAGAATGCATTCCCGGGTCAGCTGGGCCAGGCCGAGCACGTTTCTCCAGGCGCTGCCCGCACGGTCCGTGGAACGCGCCGCCCTGCCAAGCCGCTCGATCTCCTCCAAATTCGCTTCCGCAAGCGCCACGAATCTCTGCCGACCGGGGATCTGGTTGACCACCCCGGATACTTTGTGTGCCGAATAGCCCTCCGGAAGAAAAACCCGCCAGAACGTCTGCGCCTCGCTGCGTCCGCCCAAATCGAGTTGTGGCGCTTCCAGAAGCCGCCGGAAATGCGATCCCAAAACCGCGCCCGGTTCCGCGGGACGTCGGTAGATCAATTCGACGAGGAACGGCAGATCCGAATTGCCGGTCGGTTCCAACGGAACGAGCACGGTCTCCGTCTTGCGATCTTCCCGACCCTTTTTCGGTTGCACTTCCCTGGCCGCCACCCGGACCTGGACCAGCTCCATCTCCCGGTTCAATCTGATCGGCAAAAACTGGACCGACTGGTTTCTCATCCGGTAAGCGACGTGATGCCATTCCTCCCCATTGTCCCGGATCGCGGTGAGGATCTCCGAATCCAGGATCACCATCTCCATCCCGCCCACCCGCTCCAAGGTCGTCAACCCCACGCCCAGGAACCAGTCCGGCCCGGTCATCCGGTAAAACTTCGGGTTGCTCATCCTCCCCGGCAAGTAGGGCACACTCGATCCGGGCACCTCTTCCACCTTGGCGAGATTCGTTTCCAAAGCTCCCCGCGTCCGGTTTTCCAAAACCCCGAACTGATTCTGCTGGAGCGCCTGGAGAATTTCCAAATGAGGCAGCCGCGCCCCGCCCTGCACCAGGGGCAGTTCCGTGACCGCCGTGAGCGTCACGAAATCGGTGACGTCCTCTTGAAACGTGATCGTGTAAACGCGGTGATTCCCTTCCACAGCCGACCGCACCTCCCGCAGCCCGGCCCCTTCCCAACGCAACTCCGGGACCATCACCGCCACCCGCGCCTTGACCTGCCGCAACGCGGACCGTTTGACCTCGCAATCGAGGTGATAGGCCAGCTGGATCCAGGTCTCGTTCACCACCGCTGAAAGAACCCAACCCACCTCGAACGCCGGAGCGACTTCCTGCAGCGAGACCTGCGCCCCAACTCCAGCCCCGGTGTAGGAAAAAGCATGTCTGCGCTCATACGGAGGCATCACCACAAAGCCGTTCAACGCCGTGGCCGCCGCCGCAACACTCACCTGATCCGGCCGCAGGAACGTCAACCGTGAGTCCTGGGTCGCGTGGGCCAGAATCAGGCATTCCCCGCTCAGCTCCGTTCCCTTCGGCCAGGTCAGTTCCGGCAACTTCCATGGTTCCCCGGCCCGCCCGGAAAGCGGCAGACGCAAGTTGATCAGGCACCGGATCTCACGGCCCACCGCCTCCCCCGAGGTTTGCAGCCACAGAACCTCCCCGCTGCACCACCAACGCGCCACCCCGCCCTCTGCCACAAAATCCCGAACCTCCGCGCCAGCCGGCAAACCGATCTCCAGAAGCCCGGGCGCTTGGGCCACTTTCACGGCCCCACGGACGAAGAGATCGATCCGATCCTCTCCTAACTGATACACGCAATCCGCCCGAACCACATCCCCCCGCAACGCCCGTTCCACGGCATACGTCAACGGCTGCTCCTCGCCATTGCCCCGGAACGCCGCCACCAAACGCCCCCGGCTGATCCGTTCCCGGAACCGCTCCGGCACCGTCACCCTCTGGGCCCCGACCGCCGCTCGGCTCTCCACCCGGTCCGTCCCATGGCTCGCCAACACCAGGGTCTCTTCCAGACGCGTCGCCTCCGGGCGCACCCGGGGAAAGGTCTCCGGCTCCCCACTCCCACTCACAGTCGCACCCACGCCCGACTCCGCATCCAACGCGATGCCCAAAGATCCGGTCACCGGCGCATTGAGCAGGAATTCCAAACGAGTGGCCGACGTCCCCTCCCGCACCAGCTTCCAACTCTCCAGATTGGGAATCTCCAACCGGACCGGAACGTAACCGGGAGCCAACGCGACGGCAAATTGCCGCAGACTGCTCCCGGGAAATTCCCAGGAAACCTCGCTCCGCAAACTCCGCAATCCTGGGCTGACCGTGAGCAGGGATTCAACCCGGGCCAACGGAGGTCGCTGAACCGCCGGAGCCCGGGCTGTCCCCGCGATCGAGACATGCACGTCCCCGCGATTTCCCAGGGCCGCGGTCAGGGAGGTCCGCTCTCCCTGGCGCTCCACCATCACGGCCAGGCCCCCATTCAACACCACCGGCTGCTGAAGCCCCCACAACTTCAACAATCCCGCCGTGGCCGGAGGAAGTTGCCATTGCGCTTCCCTCCCATTCGCCGCTTTGGAGACCTGATACTCCGATTCAATCAGATGCCAACCGGGCTCCTGCACCAGCAAATCCCCGCGGTCATAGGCCCCGGGCGCGCCATCGACCAACGTCCGCTTGATCACGGCACCGGCGAAGACAAAGGGAATCCGCACCCAACCCGACTTGGCCACCCAGACCCGGTAACGGGAATGCACCGTGATTCCCTCTTCCCGCCACTCCGCGTCGTGCAAGCCTTCCACCATGGTGTAACCGGGTCCGTCCCCGGTCTCGCCATCGAACTGTCCGTCGCTTTCGGGCTCACGTCCCGCCCGCTTCCACAGTTTCTCAAAGGTTTGAGCGTCCAGGTAATAGCTCTCCGGGGATTGCCCCGCAATCGGCAGGGAGGCATCGTAGGGCACCACCACCACCTCCTCCGCAAGGCACCTTGCCCCGAGGACCAGAGCGGCCGCCGTCATCCGGATGAACCTGGAACACAAACCGATCATTGGGCGGGGAGTTCTCGGGTTCCCATGGTCCGGGTCCAAACGGACAACCCTCTCCAGGACTGACTTCCGGCAAACATCAGCAGCCAGCCGACCAACAGCCCGTTGGCCACCCCGATCAAATCCGTGAGACCCGAGAGCGGCAAAAACGTGAGCAGGGCCACACCCGTCAGCCCGGTCACCACCGGCCTGAAGGACGCCAGCACCCAAAACGAGACCATCCCCCCCAGAATCCAACCCCACGCAGCGCGCAGCGCCTCCTCGGAAGAGGTGTAACGAAAGGTCAAATCCTGCGGCATCCTCTCCCCTCGAAACCCGAACGTCGCTCCCAACGTTCGATTGCTCAGTCCCGCCGCCGCCTGCACCTCGTCGCTTTGCCGGCTCGCGGTGGCCCAACCAAAACTTTTCTCGAAGTGCGGAGCCAACCGGGACCAGAGAAGCGGGAGAAGCACGCCCGGCTCTTCCGGAAAGAGGGCGGGCAAACCGCCGCTGAAGCGATCGTAACGGTAGCCCTCCGGCAGGTGCAGCCGCCACTCCGCCGCTTCCACCGGCACTTGTGCCTCCAGGCGCGTAGGCGATACCACCAAATCTCCCGACCCGTTCCATGGCTGACCACCGTGCACATACGAAAGCCGCACCACCACCTCACCGCTGCGCCCCAGAACGATCCGCAGTTTCCGACCGCCCGGGCTCCCCTCGCCCTCCGCCAGCACCGGACGCTGCGAGGCCCCATCCACCTCGAGAGCCAACATCTCGGCATAGCCAGGGATCCCCACCAGAACTTCCCCGGCTCCGCGGTTCTCCATCCACAACTCCGTCTCATAAAGTTCCCGGCCCTCCGCAGAAAGATAGGTGTCGACCGACATCCGTTCCACCACCACCCCCGGCACCGGCCGGTTCACATGCTGCAGCCCCTGCACCGCAATGCCGTGTTCCGCCCCGCGCTGATCGAACGCCGCCACCACCCGAAAGGATGGGACATACCCCGCGATCGTGGGCACCCTCAGGGTGTCGAACTCCTTGGCCTGCGTCGCTTTCACGGTCAGGGAAGTGTCGTTCCGGGCTTCGATCATCCATTGCCCGGTCACACGAGAAGCCTTGGGGGCGTTGATCTCGGGCAAAGGCACCGAAAACCGAATCTCGTTTCCTTCCTGCTGAGGTTCAACCGGCAACGTCATCCTCAGCCGCAACTGCTGAAAACCAGTCAAATCGTTGTGAAAGCGCACCGTGACCAAACCGCTGGCGAGATCGGCCCATTGCCCCGCAATCATCGGCGACGAAAACCTCACCGCTCCAGCCACCTCCGGCGCAAAGGCAAATTCCACCTCGCGCAACGCGGAACGGCGGATCGCCAGATCGATCTGGCCCTCGACTTCCAACTTCTTCGCGTCGGGCACCGCAAAGGCGGTGAGATGCGCATCAAAGGCCGCCCGCAACCGCGAGATTTCCAGTTCCAAAAGACTGCTGGCCGAACCTTGCCACGCCAACTGCCCCTCCATCGGGGTCCGGCGCGGGTCCTGTCCCCGCAACCCCTCTTCCCGGAGCACCGTGAGCCGACAATCCGGCGAAGCCTGAAGCACCAGATTTGCGCTTCGCGAAGCCCCGTCCACCAAAACGCCGGTCATCAGAACCCGGGCGGATTCCTTGGCAGAACTCCAGACATCGGCATGCAACCGCGTTCGCAACCGGACCCGCCCCGGCCGACCCGTCGCGAGGCCTCCGTCCCACTGGAGGCGCACCTCATTGCCCACTTCCTGCCAACGTCCCGACTCACTTCCCGTGAACTCGACCTCCTCCAGCACCTCTCCCGCCCCCAGGTGGATGCGGCTCGTGAAAACCTCTCCCTCCAACACCTCCACCGCCACGTCGTGCCGCAACCGCACCGCGTCCGCCGCGACCGATGCCAGGCTGTCCACCGCGGCCTGAACCCTCGGAGCGAAACGCCTCACCCGGATCTCCGGGGCAGATCCGTTCCAAACCGGAAACTCCACCACCGCCAGGCACGCGGGGTCTTTCTCCGCCGCCTCCAGTTCCGTCGGCGCGTGAAAAAACCAGCCCGGCAGTTTCATCCCTTCCACCCGGATCCCGGGCCCGGCAAAGAGACTGAGCCGCCCTTCCATCCGCGTCGCGATCTGGGCCCGCAGCATCGGCAGTTCCAACGTCGCCGCCTCCTTTCCATCCGGCAAAACCGCCCGCTCCAACAGGACACGCAGGTCCACCGGAGAGGCGGTTTCAGCGGCCAGAGCAATCGCAAGTTTCCCGTCCTCCGCACTCCAATCGGTCACGGCCCGCCCCGAGACATCCACCACCTGGGTCCCGGTCGGCAGGGCAAAGCGCAGAGCCTCCGGAAACCCGCTGAGTTCGGCCGTGAGCCGGATCCCGAGATCCGCCTGCAAACCCGATTCATCCAGGAAGTAGAAATTCCGGGACGTCTGGCGCACCGCCACCGGCACCTCCGCGTCGTTTCCCGACCGATGCCAGCGAATCACCAACCCCTCTCCCCCGGGAGGCATTCCAAACAAATGCCGCCCTCCCGTTTCCGCAAAAACCGGACCGTTCGAGGAGACCTCCATCCCCCGCTCAAACCCGATTTGCAAACTCGCCGATGCCACCTGCATCGCCTCCAACCGCACTTCAAACCCGTCGTCGGACCGGATCACCGGCAGATGAAAACGCGCGGTCAACTCCCGCCGGCCCTTGCCCCGCAAAATCACCCGCGCCGCCCCCCCAGGCTCGGTGGCCTCCCGCACTTCCACCGCGTTCTCACCCGGTGGAAGCGCCGCCAAATCGCGATGCGGCATCGGGAGCGACACGGAAACCGTCCCACCCGCCAAATTCTCCCATTGATAGGCGGCCTCGATCACCAGGACATCTTCCCGGATCTGCCCGGTCATGACCAAGCGCCGCAAGACCACCTCCCGCGGGGCCGGCACTCCGGCTTCCGATTCCCGCGCCGCCGCCTCCCGGACCAGGGTTTCATACTCTCCCGGGGTGAGCGAAACCGGATCGGAAAGTTTGCCGAGAACCGTTTCCAATTCCGTGGAAGGGACCCAGATCTGGCGATGCCAGGTCGGCTCCGCGGCTGGCACGCCCCCGAGACCCAAGGCCGCGATGGCGATTCCCACCCACCGGCAGGCCATGACCCTCTTCCGCTTCATTCCGGCGCCTTCTCTTCCCCGGCTTTCGACTTCGGTTCCGACTCTTCCGCCGCGACTTCTTCCCCAGACTTCGCCGGGGCTTCTTCCTCCGCTCCTTCGGCCTCTTCCTCTTCCTCTTCTTCGCGGAACCCGAGCGCCGGAAAGGACTGGACCGCCGGAACCGCCGCGGGTTCGGTCGCCACCCTCGGCAGGATCAACCACCAGATGGCGGCGAAAACCCAGCCCCCCACGGAAGCCGTCGCCCCCAAAAACACCGCCCGGTAAAGATCCGCCATTTGCGGAGCCACCATCCCCGCCAGAGCCAGCGGCAGGAGCCCGGCAAAAATGAGGAAGAGAAACCGCGATTCCATCGAGGCGCGCGACATCGACATCCCCACGGCCAAGGCAATCAGGCACAAGACCGCCTCCAGAGCGGTCGAAAGCGCTTGGGAAAGGAACGAGACCGTCACCGGAGCGGGCGCCCCCAGCCGATGCAACTCGAAAGATTGCCCCTGCTTGATGACCGGCGCATTCAGCCCCGTCGTTCCCCCCGGATCGAATACCGGCGGCTCCGTCCGCGGCACGCTGATCCCCTCCGGGTTCGATACCCCCAAAGCCGGGATCAAGAAATCGAGCCGCTTCCGGGCCTCCCTCCAACCCGGCACCTTCCCGGCCAATTCATAGGGCCCTCCAAATCCGAGATACCGGTATTCCGGTGGAAGATAGAGAGGGTTGCGCGTCTCGAGGACCTGGAGCCCGTGCACCTCGGGGGCCGGAATCAACACTTCCCCTCGCGGCGGCAAACTCTGCCCCGCGTCCGGACTGGCCAACTCATAGACAAACCGCACCGGATACGGCGCCTCCGTGGTCTCCGCACTCGGCGGCAGGCGGATCACCACCTCCTGACCATTGCTCCCCGCTTGACTCACCGGCTGCTGGGCGGTGTCTTTGACCACGATATCGGAAACCATCCGCGCCCCCTGCGGCAGCCGCACTTTCAGGGAACTCTCCGCCGCGTTGCGCAACCAGTAAATCGCCTCGGTGGTCAACGCCCCGTCCCCCGAAAGCACCGCGTTCACGTCGGCATGGGTGATCAATGCCCGCGGGATTTCCAGGTAACGATTCTTGGTCACTGGCAGGGTGAGATCACCCGCTCGGGCCCCGTGGCGAAAGGCCCCCACCAAACCCTCTCCCCCCAACGGCGGAGTCAACTCTCGTGAATCGATGACTTCCCACCCCTCCGCTTCCACGGTCCCCAGGTTCAAGTTCGCCGCCGTGGCCACCGCGAGCTGCCCCGTCCCCCGAAACACGTCCACCAACCCAATCACCGGCACCTCAATCCGTTCCGGCTCCTCGAAACCGATCGGCGCATGCGTCTGATCCAAAGCAAGTTCCAGCCGATATTTTCCCTGCTGACGCTCCGCAAAAGAGATGGCCCAAAAAACGTCCTTGCCGCCCTCCACCGGTTTCCCATCCACCATGTGCCGGTAGTTCCGGTTCACCTCCGGCAATCCCGCCCCGCCCACCTGCAACTGCCCGGCGATCGCCGAGGGCACCCGCAAAATCAATCGGTTGGTCCCCGCAAACAGAATCTCGTAGTCGATCCACCACCGGTGCACCGTCGTCTCCTCTTCCACCCGAACCAACTGGGAGACCGATGCCGTCACCTGCGGCCTGCGCGCCTTCAAACTCAACTTCCCGGGCTTGGCTCCCGCCGCATAACGAAACCCGAGCCCTGCCCGACAGGAAAGACCGGCCTCCGTCAGCTCCTCCTGAAGCACCGCGGGATCCACCACCAGAAGATCCCCAGGCTGCTCGGTCAGCGGTTCCAAACTGGGATCCACCTCCAACACCACCCGCGCCACTTGACTCGTCGCCCCACTCACGTGCAGCAACGGCGTCACCAACGGTTCATCTTCCGTCGCCCGTTTGCGGGATCCCTCCAACCGCAACGAACTGCGCCCCGTCTGCCGCGCCAACCGGATGGTCACCCGGTCTCCTCCCACCTTGAAATCCTCCACGTCCTCCCCCGAAACCTGACAATCCGCGAACCCGGCCGGGAGCAGGATCTCCACCTCAAACACCGGCGCCCGACTCACCTCCAGGGAAACCGCCGCCTGCCACTCCAAGGTCTCCGGTTGCACCCGGACCGCCGTGATGATCTCCGCGTGCACCTCCGGTCTGGCCCGGTCAATCTGCAGAGTCGCCGCATACGGTGCCTTCAAAAACCGATACCGCGCTCGGAACCCCTCGCTCTCCTCCTTCGCCGCCACCGCCTGACGCGTCAAACCTTCCACCCCCTTCACCCCGGCCTCCAAATCACTTTCCGCAGACAGCTCCACCACCCCGCTCTGCCGCGCCACATCCGGCAACGTCACCATCGGCACATCGGCTTCCCCGGGCAACGCCCCCAAACTCTTTTCCAGGACAACCTGCAAATCATAGTTGTCCCGCACCTCGGCATGCAGTCGCACGGTGATCCGCCGCGTCTTGCCCGCACCCGATAACGACCATTCCTTCAGGTTGGCCCCTTCCACCAACAACACCTCGTGCGTGGAGGGCACCTCGATTTCAAAGTGATCGACCCCGGCCCGCAAAATCCGGTAGTGCACATCCGCCCTCGTCTGAAGCGCCCCCGTCACCACCCGACAATCCAGGCGCGTGTCCGCAAACAACAACGGAGTGAACCGGTTGTCGGCGCTCTCACGCCCCCAGCGAAGCGCCACTTCCTGCATCTCCCCGAACGAAAACTCAATCCGGCTGTCTTTCCCGTCCGGCCCCGTCGTGAACGGCAAGTTCCCGTCCAAGGCAAACCGCCAATCCTGCCCCGGAATCACCGCCACCAGCCGCGATACCGGAGAACGCGGCAACGACGGTTTCGCAAAGAAACCCGCCTCCTCCCGCCGCACCGGAGCCAACAGGGTCAATTCGATCTCGTAAATCCCCTTGCGCGGCACCAGCAACTCGTATCCGTCATCGCCCAGACTCAGGCTCGACTCCCCGGTCTTCGCCTCGAGGATGTTCAACGGTCCCCGCCCCAACCCGATCGTCGCCCACCCCTTGCGGAACGATTCCACCTCGATCTTCCCCTGGATCACCAGGCTCGCGGCGTCGCCCTCCCCCTTCAGCGTCGCCGTGTAAACCGCGGACTTCACCACCCCGCCCAACGGCGGCTCCTCCTCGATCTTCTCCGTCCGCCCCGCCTGCAGCTCGGTCCACATTTGCAGGAAATCACGGTAGGGCACCACGATCCCTCGCCCCTCCTTCTCAAAGATCGCCTCCAAGTCCTGATACGGCACATAGACCTGCCGCTCCACCCCACCCCCGGAAGGGACATCTGCCGGCGCGCCGGGGGAGGTATCGGCGCCACCGGCCGATGCCGAGACGTTGGGGACCGCAGTCAAACGCTCCTCCAGCGGCACCTGCGCCCAACCGGAGTTCAGGCCGGCCAACAGCCAGAGCACGCCGCAGAAACCATGACACAAACGGGATATGGGAGGAGAAATCGTCACACGTCTGTCTTAGACTCTATAATTTCTTGAATTACCAAATCAAGACATATTATCAATATTCATTAACTTTTTGCGGCAGGGCTGATCTCCAGGACCGACGCGAATCCGCCAGGCCCCGCCCCACTCGTGAGCACCAACCGGCCCGAATCCATCCGGCCACTCTTCGGATCCAGCCGAACCCCATCGTCGCCCGGACATTCGCCGGAACGAACCAGGGAGAGCCGCACGGAGCAACCCGGCGCCACCTGCCTGCGGATCTCCGCAGCGATGCGGCCCATGGTGTAACGCGGATTGATTTCCACCACCGGCTTGCAACGCAGTTCTCCCGACCGGTCCCGGTAAACCAGCGCGTCCACCCCGATCGCCCCCAGGAAACCAGCCCGTTCCAGATGGTTGGCCAAATGCTTCGCCAGGGCGCCGTCGTAAAGCGGAAAGACCCGTTCATGAAGAAAGCGCGCCAACCCGGCCTCCAATCCGCGGGTGGGCCGCGGACCGCACGAGGCCGCTTGGAATTGTCCCCTCGGATCGTTCTGCAATTCGATCCATTCGAGCCGCCGCAATCCATCCGGCTGCATCTCAAACTGCACCGAGAAATCCCAGACCCGCTCGAGCCAGGGCTCCACGACCAAGGCTCCCTGCCGGGCCAGCTGTCGTTCCGCCCAGACGAGATCCGCGGGGCGGAGAAACCTGCGGTTGCCCCGGCCCGCCGCCGCGAAGGGTGCCTTGAACACGATCTCCTCATGGCCGGCCCGCCGAAATTCCTCGACCGCCTCCCACAACTCCCCCGCGTGCCCCACGGTCCGGCCCACCACGCCGGGATCGACTCCCGGCACCGCCCCTTCCTCCTCGAGGAACCGCCTCAGGAACGCCTGATCCGCCGTCTTCGCATACAGCTCCCGGATCTTCGGGTTCCAACTGCGCGCCAAGCCCGGCGCGCCCAGCGGCAAACCCGCCTCCAACGGCTCCAACAACCCCGCCGCCGCGGCACACCAACCCCACGGGCGCAAAGCGGCGATCTTCCGGCCCCGCAACACACTGTCCGGACGAAGCCGTCCGTCGTCGCCCAGCTCCTCCAGTTCCGGAAGAACGAACCCGGCCCGGACCAGCTTCTCCAGAGTCTCCACGTCCGGCAACCGCCGCAACAACATCACATCATCGCGTCGGCAGACGAACATCATCAACGGTTCCACGCTCAACGCCACGCTCCGCGCCGCCGCGTCCTCCCGCAGCCCATCCGGCTCTCCGCGCACCGACTCTTCCGCCCCGGGACAAAACCAGAACACGGCCGGAGTGCGTCCCTTGGAGCGCTCGAAAAGCTCCAGGCGCCGCACGAAATCCGGTTCCAACCCGGCTTCCAACCGCCCCCGACGGTTGAAGATCGCCGCCCCGTTCCCCTTGGCCCGGCTCGGACTCAACGGAAAGGGCAACGCCTTCTGATACGCCTCCCATTCCGAGAGCGCCGGGTCACGCCATCGCCGGAACCAATTCAGCCCGTAACGCACGTGCCCCACCTCATCCCGACAAATGGCCCGCAGCACCGCGGCCGATTTCTCATCCCCGGACCGTTCAAAAACGCCGGCGTAATGCAGCGAGTAATCGAGGTTCGCCTGCTCAAACGTCAGGCTCAGCCTCGCGACATAATCCATCGGAGATTCCACGGGCGCCACCGCGTCCCAAAAGTATCGGTTCACCGGCAAATCCCCAAACCGCAGCCCGCACGCCTCCAACCTCCGCAAATACCATCCGGTGTGCCGCTGCTCCTCCCGCAGCGTTGCGCAAAGCCCGCGCCGGAATTCCCCGGGGGCCTCCGGGAAGCGAAGCAGGATCAACGCCATCAACTCCGTGGCCAGAAGTTCGTGATTCGCGAAGAAATGCAGCAGCACCGCCCGCTGCAGATCATCCCGCAACACCGCGCCACGAGGCAGGGGCGGCCCTTCCTCCCCCACGCAAAATCGCAGGTTCTCCGGCCGCCCCGGCTGATCCGGCACGCCCACGGCTCTCCCCGGACACACATCCGTGACCGCGGTCTCCGGTCCCGCCAACTTTTCCGTCAACGACGTGGCATACAGAACCCGTTCCGCGAATTCGCGCAGTTCCATGGGACACCATACCCCGAACCCGCCGCTGCGGAACCTGAATTCGTTCCGTTCAACGCGGCACGATCCAGATGTTCCGGTAATAGACCGGGTTGCCGTGGCTCTGGAGGTAGATCGGCCCCGGCTCAGGCGTGATCTTCAGCTTCGCACCGCCCGTGGTCGTGGGCAATTCCAGGTCATCCTGCACCAGCACCCCGTTGAGACGCACCGTGATCCGGGCCTTCTCCGTCAACTGCCCCGCTCCATCAAACTTCGCCGTCGTGAAATCGATGTCGTAGGTCTGCCACGCCAACGGCGGATAACACATATTCAAGAGGCTCCGGGAAATCTTGTAAACGCCCCCCGTCTCGTTGTCTTCCCCTTCCAAACCAAAGGAATCGAGCACCTGAGTCTCGTAACGCCACTGATGATACACCCCGCTGTTGCCACGCTGCTGCCCCCGCGAAAACGGCTTGTAAGGCGTGCGAAATTCCAGGTGCAGGGTGTAACTGCCAAACGTCCGCTTCGTATACGGGTCACCGTTCTCCAACAAACCGTTCTCCATCTTCCCGTTCTCCCACTCCGCCACCCCACTGCCATCGAAGAGCACGATCGCTCCTTCCGGCGGCTTCGCTCCCAACGTCGCACTCTCCCGCTTCACGCCCGGCAAAACCGCCAACTCCACTCCCCCTTTGCTCACGGTCAACTTGCCCGCCCGGATGCTCCCCTGATACACCCCGTCCCCGGAAGCCATCGTCACCGCCCCATCCTTCTCCCGCTTCCCGCTCAGCTTGATCCGCGCCCGTTCCCGCGTCCATCCCGCCCCCGGCAGTCCACCCTCCAACAAATACACGTCGAACGCCCCACCACTCAGCGCCACCACCTGCGCTCCCCAAGCCCCTCCGGGCCCCGCACTGCCATACTCACCCTGCAACAGAAAGTCCGGGTCCTCCGCCGCCGCCTTGACGGGGTCCGTCCAAGTGATCACCGCGTCCCCGCCCACGGCCATCGCCAACGGAAACAAAGCGGAAAGAAAGAGCCAACGTTTCATGCCCCAAACACTCCACAAATCGCCCCATTCTGTCTCGCCAAAACATTCGTGAGCCCACCGTTCTCGCAAAAGGTCAAACCGCCGCGACAAACGAACATTCAGCATCCCAGCTTCCGCGCCAGCCCCACGCTCAGAACAGGCGTGTGGCTTTGTTCCTGCGCAGTTAACATGCTTGATGGTTCCGTTGTGCGGGGAACTGGAATGAATAAATTGTGCATGGCGCTATTGTGAACACTGCACGACTGCGCTATCAACAATTCACCGGGAACCCTGCGGGAACCCAACCGGGAGAAAAATCAGGCATCCCGAGAATCCCGCCGAACCCGATCAAGTGAACATCTTCAATTCCAATCCTCACGCCACTGCCATGCCGCGCTCCAATAAACGAACCATCACCATCCCCAACCCAATCCGCGAAGGCCTCCTCGCCCAGATCCAGGACGGCACTCTCGATTACCCCAGTGAAAACGCCGCCTGGATCGGGCTCGCCCGCTACCAGCTCATCGTCGGCAAACCCCACGCCATCACTGTGGCTATCGCGCGGATGCACGCGGACGATCATGACTGCATCGACGACTTCCTGCTAGAAGTTGCATCACGAGGGCTCTCGTTGCGGGGGCAGTTCCTGGCTCACCTCGTCAAGGAAGCGGTCAGTGGAGCGGATTCTCCGGGCGAGCAGGAGGTGGGCGGGTTGATTCCCTCCGAGCTGCTCAGGATAGCCAAGGCTTGGAAGAAGGGTCCGGAGAAGGTGCTGGCGGGGTTGAGGTGAAATGGCTCGGCGGTCATTCGCCCACGAAGACATGCCGCCGATGCCATTCCAAGAACGGGAGGTGTTCCTCGGCAATCCATCTCAGCTTGAACTCCTCGAAAAGACCGAGCCTTCTGCGACTATCCAAATCGATCCGGTTGGAGAAGACGGTGTTTCCCTCTGCCGAGAAGGTCATCAGCCCGCGATCAAAGAGCGCATCGAGATGGGCGCAAAGGAGCAAGCCGTTGAAGACGTTGAGGCGATCGGCGTCGGTCGCGCACTCGGACCAGGGCTTGGCGTGGCTGGC
>QQNE01000050.1 GCA_003402735.1 Verrucomicrobiota bacterium | reverse complement strand
GGCGCCGGATCTGGAACCATTCCAGGGTCACTGGACCGAGACCATGGACCAACTCCTCAAAAGGAGGCTCGAGGTCTTGGACCTGCAGTATCACGGTGCCATGGAGACGCTCGAGCAGGCTTTGCACCTTGCCCAAACCTCCGGCCCGGAAGCATTCGCCGAGAAAGTGGAACAGTGCTTCCGCACCACCCTCACAGCCTGGCGCCAGAGTTCCGAAGCACAACTTCAGGAACTTCATGAAGCCGCAAAATCCTTGATGGAAATCGCTTCGCCCCTTGCCGGGAAGCCACAGGGCTGAGGTCCTTCACCGCCGGTTCTCCCTCGCACGCCCCCAACCCGATGGCCCCATTCAGACACACCGACGAGATCGACGTCTATGTTGTGGCGACCGCCAGAACGCCCATCGGCTCATTCTGCGGCAGCTTGGCCACCGTGCCTCTCCCGGTCCTGGGCGCCTCCGCGATCCGCGCCACCGTGGCAAAGGCCGAAGTCGCTCACGACGCCATCGATGAGGTGATCATGGGGAATGTGCTCTCCGCTGGCGTCGGACAGAATCCCGCCAGACAGGCCTCGATCCACGCCGGGCTCCCCCCGTCCGTGGCGGCCACAACGGTGAACAAGGTCTGCGGTTCCGGCCTGAAATCCGTGGTGGTCGGCATGCAAGCGATCCAGACCAGAACGGCGCGTTTGATCGTAGCCGGTGGCATGGAGAGCATGAGCAGCGCTCCGTATCTCCTGCTCCGGGCGCGGGAAGGATACAGAATGGGCAACGGAGAGCTCGTCGATTCCATGGTCCATGACGGTCTCTGGGATGTCTATGGAGACAAACACATGGGCGTTTACGGCGATCGGTGCGCCGCCAAATACGGATTTACCCGCCAACATCAGGACGACTATGCCGAGGAGAGCTATCTCCGCGCCCGTCGCGCCATGAAGGAAGGAATTTTCCTCGAGGAGATCGTCCCCGTCAGCCTCACGGTGCGCAAACACTTTGCCTCGGTCAGCGAAGACGAGGAGCCTGGACGCTTCGATTCCCAAAAACTCCGGGAGCTCCGCCCTGCCTTTTCGTCGGACGGCACGGTCACGGCCGGGAACGCCTCCAGCCTCAATGATGGTGCGGCTGCGGTCCTCCTCGCCTCCGGCGCGGCCTGCGCTCAGATGCGTCTCCGCCCCCTCGCCAGGATCGTCGCTCACACCACCTTCAGCCGCGAACCCGAATGGTTCACTTTGGCCCCAATCGATGCCATCAAGAATCTGCTCGAGTTGCTCAACTGGACAGTCCAAGGCGTCGATCTCTTCGAGATCAATGAAGCCTTCTCCGCCGTCGCTCTGGCAGCCCGCCACGAATTGGAAATTCCCCACAACAAACTCAATATCTACGGGGGCGCCGTGGCCTTGGGACATCCCATCGGCTGCAGCGGCACCCGCATCCTGGTGACTCTGTTGACCGCCATGCAACGCACCAAGTCCAGCCGCGGCATCGCCTGTGTCTGCATCGGCGGTGGTGAAGCCATCGCCGTCGCCATCGAAGCAATCCAACCCTGACCATCCCACGTTTCATCTATGTCTGCTCCATCTTCCACCAATCAAAGTGCCTTCGACTCCCCCATGATGCGCCCCTTCATGGATCTGTGGTCGCAACTTGCCAAGGAAGCCTCAGGCGCCAGATGGAACCCCATCTCCCCACCGGTTGGCCTGAACAATCCATCGAATTATCTCCGAGAATGGGAACGCCGTTGGATGGACGCGATGAGCGACAGCCTCGATGCCTATTTGCGGAGCCCCCAGTTTCTCGACTGGATGCGTCACCAGTCTGACTTCGCGGTCAAGACGAAGCAGCAATCCGACAACGTCACCAAGGAGTTTGCCCGCAACACCGGCATCCCCACATCAAGCGACATCAGCGGCCTCTATGAGCGATTGCACAGCTTTGAAGATAGCCTCATCCGCCGTCTCGACGAGGAACTCTTCCAGCGAATGAAAGGAGTCCAGGACCAGCTTGGCACCCGCTTGAGCGACAGCCTATCAAGACGCCTCGATCGCCTTGAAGAGTCCTTACAAGCGCCCCCCTCCCCGCCATCCACCTCCCGCTCCATCGAAACGGCATTGGAGAGATTGCACAAACGTCTGGATGACCTGGAAGCCACGCTGCTGCGGAGGGAATCCAAACCCGGCAGAGTAACGCCTCGTTCTCGCAAGAGCCAGACCGAGCCCCCAGCCGCGAATCGATCGCGCTCGAGGGAGCCACGCGCCTCCAGACCGCCCGTCAAGAAACCGGCCAACGGTGCCAACCGATCGGCGGCAACCCAACCGAGGTCCTCCCGCACTGCTTCCTGAACCGGATGCCCTCCTCCCCGACCAGCATGCACACCAACTCGCTTCCAACGGCCGCACTCGCCGAATCACAATCCGAACCCGAATTTGTCCTGATGTCGGACTGGAGCCTGCAGGGAAGGACGGCCCTGGTGACCGGCGGCTCTAGGGGCATCGGTCGGGCGATTGCACTCAGCCTCGCCTCACTTGGTGCCGACGTTGCGATCACCTGCTATACGGGTTGCAAATTTGCCGCGGATGTCACCGGCCAAATCAAAGACCTGGGCCGCCGCTCCATGAGCTACAGCCACGACATCGCCAAGCCTGAAGAAGTGGAAAAGATGGCCCGCGCAGTCCTCGACACCTTCCCGGACATCGACATCGTCGTCAACAACGCGGGAATCACCCGGGACAGAAGCTTCAAGAAGATGACCTACGACATGTGGCATGGCGTGCTCGCCGTGAATCTGACCGGCGTCTTCTCCGTGACACGCTGTTTCATAGACGGAATGGCGGACCGCGGATGGGGGCGGGTCATCAACATATCGAGCATCATCGGCGAGGCCGGTGGGTTTGGTCAGGCCAATTATGCGGCGGCCAAAGCGGGCGTCATCGCACTCACCAAGACCCTGGCTCTGGAATACGCAAGAAAAGGCGTGACCGTAAACGCCATCGCCCCCGGATTCGTCTCCACCCGAATGACGGCTGAAGTCCCCGAACGGGCCATGCAATCCGTGCTGGAGCGCACGCCGGTGGGGCGTCTTGCCGAACCAAGGGAGATCGCGGCGGCGGTTAGCTTCCTCAGCTCTCCTCTGGCCTCTTACATCACTGGGCACGTCCTCGATGTCAACGGGGGCATGCTCATGCGTTGAACACAAAACAAACAGGACTCATCCGATGCTCGATACTTTCCTCACCTTCCAACGGGAGGCTCAAACCGAATATTTCCGAAATTGGGAACGCTGGATCAATGGAGCCACCCTGGGCCGCCACTTCCGCGATGTCGATGTGCAGAGAACGCCACATGAAGTCGTCTATGAAGAGGATTCCCTGAGGCTCCTTCGCTACAAGGGGCGATCCCTCGGCTACACCGTGGACTACGCGGAACCCCTTCTCGTCTGTTTCGCCCTGGTGAACCGTCCCTACATTCTGGATCTGCAGTCCGACCGCAGCGTGGTCAGCCAATTCTTGAAACGGGGTCACGATGTCTTTCTGATTGATTGGGGAGTTCCCACGGCGGCTGATCGCTCCCTGCGCATCAAGGATTACGTCCACGGCTTCATGAGAAATGTGGCTCAGTTTGTCTGCCAGTCGACCGGCTCCCCACAAATCAATCTTCTGGGCTATTGCATGGGAGGCACGTTCTCCACCATGTATGCTTGCTCCTTTCCCGAGCAGGTCCGCAATCTCATCCTGATGGCAGCGCCGATTGATTTTGATCACAAGGAGGGGCTTCTGAACCTGTGGACAGGCAAAGACTATTTTGATGTCGATTCCCTCGTCGATACCTATGGAAATTGCCCCGGTGCCTTTCTGCAAAACGCCTTTCAGATGATGAAACCGGTCCGCAACTATCTTCAGAAGTACCGGGATCTGTATGACCGCCTCCACGACGAGGACTTCCTGCAAAACTTTTTTGCCATGGAACGTTGGTCCAATGACAACATCCCGGTGCCGGGTGAGACCTTTCGCGAATTCGTCAAATGTCTCTACCAAGGCAATGAGCTGGCCAAAGGGGAATTCAAGCTCAACGGAACCTGCATCAACCTCGCCGACCTAAAATGCCCGCTGCTGCTGCTCACGGCGGAGGCGGATCATTTGGTCCCACCCCGTTCCACCCTGGCCTTGCAACAGTTGGCAGGCAGCAAGGACATCCGATCCCTCTCCATTGATGCCGGCCACATCGGATTGGCCGTTAGCCGCAAGGCACACAAGGAGGGTGGTCTGTGGCCCAGAACCGCCATGTGGCTCGCGGACCGATCCTCCGCGCGGCGTTGATTTCCGCCGTTTCTCCATCTTCCCCGGCCATCTCTTGGCCGACCCTCTCCAAAAACGAAACCGGGCGATTCCTGCGAATCGCCCGGTCTCTGTTTCGGACTCACCAAGTCCCCACCACTCACCGGAACGCCACCTGGGAATCCCGATACCATTCCACCCACGGCTCCACCCACTCACAGCGGTCGAGCCGGACCACCACCGGCTCGAAACCGGCCAGAGGATGGGGAAACCGAACAGCCGCAGCGGCCGCTTTCCGCGACTCGCGATCACACTCCGCGCTGACCGCGCGCTTTTTTCTTTTGGACATGTTGGATAGGTTTGTTTTCATAAGATCATCCCCTCACGCACAGGCAGCCTGACGCGAGTCCCCCGCAGCTGCAGGCGCTGCATGCATCGGTTCAAAACGGTGCCGATGACTCGCGGGCTGTTCCTCGATATGCGCTTCTTCTAGGACCATCCGGACCCGGCTCCCGATCTGCAACCGCTCTCCTGAAGGCGCCACCAGAGAGCCCATCACCATGGGACCACCGGTGAGTTTGACGAGCACCAGCAGCTCACCGGAAAGGGCTTCGCCGCTGGCGTCGCACGGACAGGTGTGCGAATAGACCGTCCCGGTTGGAATTCCCACCGGGTGGCTTGAGGTGCCATCCGCCAAATGACGGGCCTGTTGGAGAAAGGATGGCAGTATGAATCTTTGTATTTTCATCGTTTGGTTTCTTGCTGTTTCAGGAAAGGAGGGACGATCCGAGCTCAACACCGCTCCAGGATATGAGTGATCACCGTTGCGGCCGTGCCCCCAAAACTCTGGGTCATCGCCACCGCGGCCCCGGGCACTTGGTTGGGACCGGCTTCGCCTCGAAGTTGGAGGGCAGCCTCGATCACTTGATAGACACCGGTCGCACCAACGGGATGTCCCCTGGCCTTGAGCCCGCCTCCCGTGCAGATCGGCAGACGCCCGCGCAAACCCACCCCCTCTTCACTGGCGAACTCCACGCCCCGCCCGCGCTCCGCAAAACCGCAGGCCTCCAGGCTTAGCGCCGCCATCACCGTGAAGGCATCGTGAGGCTCCAGGAGATCCACCTCTCCCAATAAACGATTCGCCTGCCGCAGCGCCGAACGACAAGATTCCTCGGCGGCGTGCAGCCAGAGTGGATTCCGGCGCTCCTGAAGGCTCAAGGAATCGCTGGCGCAGGAACTTCCCGAGATCAGAATCCCTCCGCGCCGCGGGAGGTTGCGACCCAAGACGACGGCCGCCGCGCCGTCCCCGGTTGGACAGCAATCATAAAGACCGATGGGATCCGCGACCATGCGAGACCGCAGATAACATTCAAGCGACACTCGCTCGCGAAGGCGAGCATAGGGATTCATAAGGGCATTCTCATGGGCCACATTGGCAAAGGCATAAAAGCTCTTTCGAGTCACACCATACTCGTGCATATACCTCTGCATGAGAAGGGCGTTCAACGCCAGAAACGTCGCGTTGTTTGCCACCTCCAACTCCGCATCTGCGGCGGTCGCGAGCAGACGGGTGAGGGCGTTTCGATCGAGGCAGCTCATCTTCTCCAGGCCCACCGCCAACACGGTCTCATATTGGCCGGATGCGACGGCGAGAAAAGCCTGCCGCACAGCAGCGGCGCCGCTTGCACAGGCCGCATTGATCGACACACACTCCACGGGACCACACCCCAGTTCACCGGCCAGCAAAGGTCCCAGATGCCCCTGGCCCGTGGCCTCTGTCGCAATCATATTGCCCACGAAGACCGCCTCGACTCGATCGATCCCGGCGTCCTTCATGGCCTGCCCGCAAACCGCCGAAGCCAATTTGCGGAGCGAGGAGTTTGCATGCTTGGCAACAGATATTTGGCCAAGACCTAAAATAGCTACTTCTGGCATTTTAAAAGGGGCACTCACCGTGCGGATAGAGAATAAAATGGAAGACTTCTTTCGCAAGCCACGAGGCAGCCTAGCGGACAAGCGTGTCAGTCGGTCATCGCCCTGTACGGATCTGCCGTACCTATACGAAAACAACGAGTTCTTGTTTGCGCTCCGCCGAGCGTTCCTCTACTGAATGCCACATGGTCAACCAACCAACACCGCAACCAGAGGTTTCCTCACCAGAACGCAAACGCATCCTCATCGTCGACGACCACGCGCTCCTGAGAGGTGGGTGGCATCAACTGATTGATCCTGAGCCAGATCTGGAGATC
The DNA here is from genome assembly GCA_003402735.1 of Verrucomicrobiota bacterium. Classification (GTDB taxonomy): domain Bacteria; phylum Verrucomicrobiota; class Verrucomicrobiia; order Verrucomicrobiales; family DEV007; genus V1-115. Next base: position 22,877 of record QQNE01000050.1, on the reverse strand, counting down.
TGCGGAGAGGCGGCCTCCGCCTCAGAGGCCTTGCGCATGCTGGAACGGATCCGTCCCGATATTGTCGTGACAGACATCTCCCTGCCCGGACGCAGCGGTCTTGAACTGATCAAGGATCTGCGCAGCCTGCACCCCCAGATCCCGGTATTGGTCGTTTCCATGCACGATGAGCGACTTTACGGCGAGCGCGTCCTCAAAGCGGGCGGCCGTGGCTACCTCATGAAGGAAGTCGCCTCCGAGGAGCTGATCATTGCCATCCGTCAAGTTCTCCGCGGCAGACCTTACGTCAGCCAATCCCTCTCAGAGGTGTTCCTCCGCGGCATGGTCGCCGGAACCTCGCCGGTCTTTCCACTGGACCGACTCACCGACCGGGAACTGGAGATCTTCGGCCTCATCGGCAACGGAAGAAGCCAGGGCGAAATCGCAAAACAACTCGGCATTGAGCCCAGAACTGTCGAGGCGCATCGCGCCCACATCCGCAAAAAGCTCGGACTTTCCGACAGCAACGCCCTTCTGCGGTTCGCCGTTCGGTGGTCCGAAACGGCGGAAGCTGCCCACTAACCTTACCCTCGGGGCGGTCGGATTGCCTCACTCGCTTCGCCCTGTCCGGCCCGCCTCACAACAAACCCGGGTTCCACCCTCACGACGGCGCAAGATCGAAAGCCGGGCACCAATGAGACGCGCCCGGCAATTCATCGTCCCGATGCCCATCCCACTGCTCTTGAGCTCTCCTTCATCGACTCCCTTGCCGTTATCCACCACGCTCAAACACAAGAGACCGCGACGGGCCTTAAGCTGGATGGTGATCGAAGTTCCCCCACTGTGGCGAATGGCATTTTGCACCGCCTCACAAGCGATCGCGAACAGGTGATTGGCCTCTGAGGCATCGCGCAACACCACAGGTTGTCGAGGAGCGAGGAATCGGCACCGAATCCGCTTGGCTCGTCCGGCACGGAGCGCAAGATTCCGAAGGGCGTGAACGAGACTCTCCGGCTCGTCATCAAGAGGCTGCAACCCACTCGCGAGATTGCGGAGTTGTCGAATCGCCCCCCGAATCTCCGCGGAGATTTCCGCAGCTTCCCCAGCTTCGCCTCTGCAGCCCCTTGCTTCGAGGAGCCGGGATAGGCTGGTGACACGGCAATCAATCACTGTCAGGAGCGACCCGAGACCATCGTGCAGCTCCATCCCAATCCGGTGTTTCTCCCCGTCCGCTGCGGCAGCCACCTGGCCTTCCATCCATTTCTCGGTGCGCGGGTCCTGAAAGAGGGAAGCATAACCCATCACAGAACCATCTTCACGCTGGATCGGCGCCATCACAAGAGAGACGTCCATCCGCTCCCCGTTTTTATGCAGTCTGACCGTATCCACCTGGCTGTATCCGGAGCCGTCCGAGATTGAATCCGCATATCCAGGGACCTCGTGATTCCGTCCGGAAGGAAGCAACACCGAAATCCTTTTGCCCAAGATCTCCTCCGCCTTGTATCCAAACATCCGCTCTGCAGCCGGATTCCATTGCTGCACCGCCTCGTTCTCATCCGTGATCACAATGGCGCACGGACTGGCACCGCACAACGCCGCCAGACTCGCCCCCGCCATCCCACCCTCCACGGTTCCGTTATGATCCCGATTCGGCACTTCCGCACACCAAGAGTCCCCAGAAAGATCTTCAAGCCACCAGATCTGCCAGGCATCGAACGAATGCCCCAGGACCCGGACCCGCCGCTCGGCACCATCCCCGCGCCGCAGTCGGCAAGCCCCAACCGACCGACACCCCCCCTCACCCCGCAGCTCCTGTCGCAAGACCTTCGCCCGATCTCCATCCAACCCCAGGACCCTCTCGAACCACTCCTCCGGGGTCGCAAGCTCATCCCCTGAATATCCGGTGAGCGCCTGAGCCGCCGGGTTCAAGGCCAGGAACCCTTCTCCGACAAGGACCGCGGCCAGAGGAACCTCGTCAAACCAGCGAGGAGGTTCCTGTCGACCCGCACCCGACCGAACGGGCAACATGGCGATGCGGCAAGCCCCCGGCAACGCTTCCCCATCCATCCCTCCCGAATTCGCGGCCACATGCATTTCCAACCAGGTTGCCGAGCCCCCCGCGATCCGAACCGTGCAACGCTCTTCACTCCGTCCCGCCGAGACGGAATCCAGGTGCCTTTTGAGAATCGACTGACTCTTCTTGTCAAAATATCCGGCGAGCCTGGATTTGCGGATGCGAAGACGCTCCGCGCCGAGCATGGCGCACCCCGTGCGATTCACATCCAGAACCCTGCCCTGCCCATCGATCGTGCACAGGCCAACCGGAGCATCCTCATAGAGATCTTCAATATATCTTGCCGCCCGATCCATCTCCTTCTCCAGGCGTTCCTGCGCCCGAATGCCACACAAGAGAACCTCGAGATTCCTGCGCAATTCCTTCGACCGATCGGCGGCGCACTGCCCGTCCCCCATCGACCAGCCTGAGAGCCGCCCCTTGGCGTTCCTCTCCACTGAATGATTTTCTATCTTGCTGCGCCTCATATTCATTTCAAATTCTTGGTTCTCCACTGCACGAAGATACGGTGAAAGATCTCAGCTCCCGCTGCAGTCACGAAGGCGAGGGAGCCGCCATCAATCCGCTGTGCCCATTTTCTTCAAAACATCGCCAAACACCGCCCATAATCACAACCATAGCGAGAACCACCAAATTGAATCCCTCGTGTTTTCATTTGGGCAGCTCCACAAGCCCCACGGAAGTCATTTCCTATATTCTTTTGCCGAGGATGAAACCTTCCAACATCGAATTATCATAAGCAATCACAAAATCATTGCTTGCATCGTACGGTTTCCAGTGATTCTGTAGAGTATTTGCGTACAACCGACCTGAGGGAGACAATCGCAGCCGCCCGCTTTCTATCAAATAACTCCCCGTCCGGGCATCTCGCGCAGACTTGAAATCTGGGATAGCTTACAATCAACCCGATCGGCCAACAGACGGTGGAAATCCTCCGAGAGGCCGCCCTTGAGGCCCTTTGCGCCCCTTCGTCTCTGTCCGTTTGCAACGGCGACGATCCTGCGTAAGTTGTCCGTCTCCGCAAGTTCTCCCCTTCCGTTTCACCCATGGCCTCCACCGCCAAGCCTCGCAAGTCCTCCGCCGCCAAGAACCGATCCGGTGCCGCAGACGGGCATTACCGTCCATCGCCCAGTCCGCAACACGAAACGGATCTGAAAAAGTTGCACACCAACGAATCGATCAAAGTCGCGAGCGACTACCTGCGGGGCACCCTGATCGACGGTTTGGCGGATTTGACCACCGGCGCCCTGGCGGAGTCGGACACCCAACTCACCAAATTCCACGGCATCTATCAACAGGACGACCGGGATGTGCGCCGGGAGCGCCGGAAACAGAAGCTCGAGCCCGCGTATTCGTTCATGATCCGGGTCCGGGTTCCCGGGGGCGTATGCACCCCGCAACAGTGGCTGGACATGGATCGACTGGCCTCGGACTACGCGAACGAGACGATCAAGCTGACGACACGTCAGGCGTTTCAATTTCACGGGGTCATCAAGTCGAACCTGAAGACCACGATCCGGGAAATCAACGAAGCGCTGCTCGACACCATCGCGGCCTGTGGCGACGTGAACCGGAACGTGATGTGCAACCCCAACCCACACCTCTCCAAGGTCCACGCGGAGGTGCTGGGAATCGCGCAGGCCATCAGTGACCATCTCACCCCGCGAACCCGCGCTTACCATGAGATCTGGTTGGATGACGGTTCGGGCGAGAAGGTCCAGGTGACCAAGGATCCGGTCGAGGAGGAGCCGATCTATGGCTCGCAATATCTGCCCCGCAAGTTCAAGACCGTAGTGGCGATCCCGCCGAGCAACGACGTGGACATCTTCGCCCACTGCCTCGGCTTCATCGCCATCGTGGAGGATGGAAAGGTCGCCGGCTACAACGTGACCGTGGGCGGCGGCCTCGGAATGACCCACGGGAACGAGCAAACCTACCCCCAACTGGCCCGGATGCTCGGCTTCTGCAAGCCGGAGGACGCGGTCGATGTGGCCGAAAAGGTGGTCACGGTGCAACGGGATTTCGGAGACCGTTCCGACCGCAAACACTCGCGTCTCAAATACACCGTGGATGATCTCGGGATCGACCGATTCCGCGAGTTGGTGGAAGAACGACTCGGCTACAAACTGGAGGAGGCCCGCCCCTTCCACTTTGAGGACAATGGCGACCGGTATGGTTGGGTGAAAGACGCCAACGGGAACAGCCACCTGACCCTGTTCATTCAAAACGGGCGGGTGCTCGACACCGCAGACTACCCGATGCGAACGGGTTTGCGGGAGATCGCCAAGGTTCACGACGGTGATTTCCGGCTCACGGCAAACCAGAATCTGATCATCGCCAATGTTTCCCCAAAGAATCGTGGGAGGATCGAGGAATTGCTCGCCAAATATGGCATCGCGGAGAGCCACAACCGATCGGCTCTGCGTCTGAATTCAATGGCCTGCGTGGCACTGCCGACCTGCGGACTGGCCCTGGCTGAAAGTGAGCGTTACCTGCCGGACCTCGTCGGCGAAATCGAGGAGGTTCTCGAAGAGGTCGGCTTGAGCCGCGACGCCATCACCATCCGCATGACCGGCTGTCCGAATGGCTGCGCGCGACCCTTCATCGCCGAAATCGGTCTGGTGGGACGCAATCCCGCTACCTACAACCTCTACTTGGGAGCCGGATTTCATGGGCAACGACTCGGAAAACTGTATCGCGACTCTGCCAAGGCGGAGGAGATCGCCGCGATTCTCCGGCCCATCCTCGTGGATTACGCCGCCAACCGGAAGCAGGGCGAGCGCTTTGGGGACTTCTGCATTCGGGCGGGCCACGTCCAGGAGACGCTGGACGGACGGGATTTCCATGCATGACCTCCGCATCCACGCCGTGACCGCGCCGCGGGTCCTCCGAGCAAGAAACGCGCCGCCAGGCCCGTGATTGGGGCAGTTCCCCTATGTCTTCGTCGCGGTCGTGCTCCATTCTCCTCCTCCCTCTTCTGTGGGGAACAGTGACCGCTTCACTGGCCGGAGAGCGACCACCTGATTTCACCCGGGACATTCTCCCGATCCTTTCGGACAATTGCTTTCAGTGTCACGGGCCGGACGCCAAGAAGGGTCGCAAGGGCGATCTCCGCCTCGACGATGAAACCGATGCCAAGCGGGAACGCCAGGAGGGACGCCACGTCATCGCTGCAGGAAGCCCCGACTCCAGCGAACTATGGCGACGTCTCGTCACGAATGATCCCGAAGAGCGCATGCCACCAGCGAAGCTCTCCCGGGAGTTGAGCCCCATCCAGCGGGATCTGATCCGACGCTGGATTACCGCCGGAGCGCGCTGGGGCAAACACTGGGCTTTTGAGCCTGTCACGCGGCCGGAGATCAGCGCTGGAGGAGGGCACCCCATCGACACGCTCATCGCGCGCCGCCTCGCGACCGAGGGAATCCATCCCACGCCGTTGGCCAGCCCGGAAACCCTGATCCGGCGGCTCAGCCTGGATCTCACCGGACTCCCTCCGTCTCCCGCCGAGACAGCGGAGTTTCTCGCTGACAAGGCTCCAGGCGCTTGGGAAAGGTTGGTGGACAGGACGCTGCAGAAGCCCTCATTCGGCGAGCGAATGTCTTGGGATTGGCTGGAATCGGCACGCTACGCCGATTCGAACGGGTATCAGGGCGACAACGAACGGACGATGTGGCCCTGGCGAGATTGGGTGGTCAAGGCCTTCAACGAAAATCTTCCCTACGACCAATTCACGATCTGGCAACTTGCCGGGGATCTCCTGCCCAATCCGACCCGGGACCAGGTCCTGGCCACCGCATTCAACCGCAACCACATGATCAACGGCGAGGGGGGACGCATCGCCGAAGAAAATCGCGTCGATTATGTGATGGACATGACCGAAACGATGGGAACGGTCTGGCTGGGTCTGACGCTCAACTGTTGTCGGTGCCACGATCACAAATTCGATCCCCTGACCCAACGGGAATACTATCAATTCACGGCGTTCTTCAATCAGACGCCGGTGACCGGGGCTGGAGGCAACTCCCAGACCGCGCCTTCCCAAACCTGGTCCAACCCGGCGTTGGACGCCAGATTGGCCAGCGCCACGGAGGAATTCAATGCCGCCACGGCGACGCTTGAGCAGTTCGAAACAAGAACGTGGCCACCGGGAAGTAGGGCCCTCAAGCCACTTCCCGGACCGGTGCTGGCAGCGCTCGCCAAAAAGACCGCTTCCCGTTCGCGGGAGGACTGGACCACGCTCACCACCCACCTCAGCAAGAGCCATCCGGAGTGGGCCCGGCTTCAAGGCGATTGGATGACCAAGCGGGATGCCCGCGACCAAGCCAACTCGGCCATTCCCCGCGTGATGGTGATGGAAAACCTGAAAAAGGCACGCTCCACCCACGTTCTCGACCATGGACTTTACGATCAACCCCGTGACGAGGTCAAACCCGGTGTGCCGGTGGCCCTGCCGCCCTTGACCGCCGATGGTCCGCCCAACCGTCTCGCCCTGGCCCAGTGGCTGGTGAGGAGGGATCAGCCCTTGACCGCGCGCGTCACGGTCAACCGGATTTGGCAGATGCTCTTCGGAGTGGGACTGGTGAAGACCGCCGAAGATTTCGGACTGCAGGCGGAACCGCCTCCACACCCGGAGTTGCTGGACTGGCTGGCTGCGGAACTGATGGAGACCGGCTGGGATCTGAAACGGTTGATCCGAACCATCGCCACCAGCGATGCCTACCGCCGCTCCTCGGTCATTTCATCCCCCTTGGTTTACGAGCGAGATCCGGAAAACCGCTTCCTGGCAAGGGGAGCCAGATTCCGGATGCCGTCGTGGATGATCCGGGATCAGGCACTCTCCGTTTCCGGCTTGCTGCGACCGTTCAAAGGTGGTCCGGGCGTGAACGGATATCAGCCCCCCGGGATCTGGGAGGAGGCCACCTTTGGGAACAAGAAATACACCATGGGCAGCGGAGACGACCTGCACCGCCGCAGCCTCTACACCTTCTGGCGCCGGATTGTCGGACCGCCCCTCTTCTTCGATTCCGCCAAACGCCAGGTCTGCCAGGTCAAACCCCTGCGCACAAACACTCCGATGCATGCCCTCACGGTGCTCAACGATGTCACCTACGTGGAGGCCGCACGAGCCATGGCGCAACGGATTCTCCAACAGGAAGACACCGAAGCGACCCGGTTTGAACTTGCCGCCAATCTGCTTTGGGCACGCTCCGCCTCACCCGGTGAAACGGCGGTTTGGCAACGCTCCCTTCACCGCGCGGAATCCCTCTTCCTCACCGATGCCGCAGCTGCAGAACGGTTGATCTCCCAAGGGGAATCCGCACGAGACGCCACCTTGGACGCCCGGCAACACGCCGCCTGGACCACTCTCTGTCTCACCCTGTTGAACCTCGACGAAAGCTTGACCAAGGAATGAAACCCGCCTGGCAACCGCTCCGCGACGATGCACCGACTCCGATCCGCGACGCCCAGCTCGCGATGAACCGACGCCACTTTTTCGGACGGTCTGCCACCGGAATCGGAGTCGCGGCGCTTGCCGGTTTGTTGAGCCGTGAAGGCGGGGCGGCATCGCATCACCCAGCCCGCGCCAAGCACGTCATCTACCTTTTTCAAAATGGAGGACCGACGCACGTCGACCTGTTCGACTACAAGCCGAAGCTGACCCAACTCCACGGCCAGCCGGTCCCGGCGGAATACCTTGGGGGCAAGCGTTTCAGTACTATGACCGGAGATCCCACTGGAAAGCTCATGCTGCAACCCGTGGAACCGTTCCGCCAATACGGGGAATCGGGCGCCTGGGTCAGTGCCTTGATGCCGCACATCGGTGGCGTGGCTGACGATCTGTGCTTCGTCAAAAGCCTCCATACGGATGCCGTGAACCATGCCCCGGCCATCTCGTTCATGCTCAGCGGTGCCCAGCTCCCGGGTCGTCCCACCCTCGGCGCTTGGCTGAATTATGGTCTGGGTTCCCCAAACGAGGATCTGCCGGGCTTCGTGGTCATGACATCCGTGAGCAAGGGCACCTCTTGCGGCCAAATCTTCTATGACTTCTACTGGGGCTCCGGCTTTCTCCCCTCCCGCTTCCAGGGATCCAAATTCCGCGGAAGCAGGGACCCGGTCCTCTACTTGCCCAACCCGGAGGGGATCAGCCCCCAATTGCGGCGCGGCATGCTCGACGACCTGGCCGAATTGAATCAAACCAAGTTCGCAACCGCCGGTGATCCGGAAATCCTCACCCGGATCGCGCAATATGAGCTGGCCTATCGCATGCAGTCATCGGTCCCGGATCTGACGGATCTTTCCTCGGAACCGGAACACGTGCTGGACATGTATGGCCCCCAAGTCCGGGAACCGGGCACGTTCGCCTACAACTGCCTGATGGCGAGGCGACTTGTGGAACGCGGCGTCCCGTTCGTCCAGTGCATGCATGCCGGGTGGGACCAGCACAACAGCCTCACCACCGAGCTTTACACCCAGTGCCGGGATACCGACCAGCCCAGCGCCGCCCTCGTCCGGGATTTGAAAATGCGCGGACTGCTCGATGAGACGTTGGTGATCTGGGGAGGTGAATTCGGCCGCACCCCGTTCATTCAGGGGAACTTGGAAAATCGGCCACGCTGGGGCCGGGATCACCATCCCTATGCCTTCACCGTCTGGATGGCCGGAGGGGGCGTGAAGCCCGGAATCACCCACGGTGCCTCCGACGACCTCGGCTTCAACGCCGCGGAGAAACCGGTTCACGTCCACGATTTCCAGGCCACCATTCTTCACCTCCTGGGAATCGATCACGAGCGCCTCACGTATCGGTTTCAGGGACGTTACTTCCGACTCACGGATGTCCACGGAAACGTCGTCCGCGAAATTCTGGCATAGATCCGCCCGCTTCAAACGGCCGCCCGCACCATCCGCTCCAACTCATTCATGTCGGCGGCGAATTTGCGGATCCCCTCGGCCGTCTTTTCCGTGGCCATGGCGTCCTCGTTCAAAAGGAAGCGGAAACTGTTCTCATCGGCGGCCACCGATTCAAGCCCCTGGTCCCCACCGGTTTCCTCGGACAGTTTGCGCTCCACCGGACCTTCCGAGGCCTGCAACTCCGCCAACAGTTCCGGGCTGATGGTGAGAAGGTCACAACCAGCCAACTCCAGGATCTGGCTGGTGTTGCGGAAGCTTGCCCCCATCACTTCTGTCGGGTAACCAAATTTCTTGTAGTAGGCAAAAATCGTGCGGACCGACTGCACCCCGGGATCCTCCGCCCCTTGGTATTCTTTTCCGGTGTTTTTCTTGTACCAATCGTAAATCCGACCGACAAACGGGGAAATCAGCTTGACCCCCGCCTCGGCACAGGCAACCGCCTGAATCAGGCTGAACAGCAAGGTCAGGTTGCAGTGGATCCCCTCTTCCTCAAGCTCTCGCGCGGCCTGAATTCCCTCCCACGTGGAGGCAATCTTGATGAGAACCCGCTCCCGGCTGATGCCCTCTTCCTCATAAATCTCGATCAGGCGCTGGGCCTTGCGCAGGGTCCCGGCGGTATCGAATGAAAGCCGGGCGTCCACCTCGGTAGAAACGCGCCCGGGCACGATCTCCAGGATGGCTTTGCCAAACAAAATAAGAATTCGGTCAAGCACCGCGTCCACCAGCGCATCGCCCGTCAACCCGGCAGCCTTGCAGTCCGACACCGCCCTGTCCACCAACGGGCGATAGGCTCCCTGTTTGGCCGCCTTCAGAATCAGGGAGGGATTGGTCGTGGCGTCCTGCGGAGCATAGGCCCGCATCGTTTCGAAATCTCCGGTATCCGCGACGACGGTGGTGAACTGCTTGAGCTGCTCCAATCGATTCATCTTCCGAGCTTAGCTGGGTTCAAACCGAGGGCAACCGACAACCCTGTCACAGACCGTGTCTCCAAAGAAAATCGAGCCCAAAGCCGGGATAATGAGAACCCACGATGGCCGCCACGAGAAAGTAGTCGACGATCAAATGCACCAGCAACACGCAGACCAAACTTTCCGACCGCTCGAACATCGCCCCCTGGGTCCAGGCAAAAATCAGAAGAATCAAGGGACCCGCTCCGGTAAAAGCCATGTCATGGAGAACCGATGCGTAGACGATCGCTTGAAAGGCGTTCGCCACCCGATAGGAGAAAAGGCTCCGCAGCATCGCGAATACCGTGTTCACAAAAAACAGCTCATCCCAGATCCCAACCGCATTGATGGCGAGGAACAGGGATCGAATCTCGCCCGGATCTGGTGCCGGTGGCAGGGCCCAGTGGGTGTAGAGATCCGGATTGCACCACCAGTAAAACTTCAATACCGCCCAGGCCAACGGGACCGAAATTCCCGTATAAACAAAGTCTCTCCAGTGCCATTCCCTCGGCCAAAGTCGAAACGAAATCACCCCGCGATCGCCCCAATGCTGCTGCAAGGCGGGCACGAAAACGACGAGAAAAAAGGGAACTCCCACCTGCCAGACATTGGCGCGATCGATCGTGGTCTGGATGTCACAAATCCCCAAAACGCCCAGACATCCCAACAAAATACCCATTCGACGCCGCAGCTTCCGCTCCGGATCGGACCAAGCCAACCCGCCGCAACCTAACCAACCAAAAAGCCCCAGACTCAGCCAAAGCGGGGATCCGTGCCCGGCCCCTGGCAAGGCCACCAAGCCGAGCGCTGCGGCGGCAAAGAAAACCAGCAGCGCCCAGCGGCGCGGAGTCATGGGCAGTTCGAGCCGGGAAGAGTCGCTCATCCCATCACTCAAGCCGCAACAACAGATCGTTGGCGGCCACAGTGTCTCCCTGGTGCACCAACAATTCGGAAACCACACCGTCGCGGCTTGCTCCCACGCTCGTCAGCATTTTCATAGCTTCCAACGTGACCAGTTTGTCTCCCTGTTTCACCGAGGATCCAACCCCGACGGCCAGGTGCGTGATCATGCCCGGCATGGGAGCGACCACATGCGCCGGGTTCTCTGGATCGCCCTTGGGCCGCGCCGAGGAAGCGACGGCCTTGGAGGAATCAATCACTTGAGCTTCCCGCGGCATCCCGTTGAGTTCATAGAAAAGGGTGCGAACCCCCTGCGCATCCGCCTCGCTGACACTGACCAGTTTGATGAAAAGCGTCTTGCCCTCATCGATATCCACCGAGATTTCCTCACCGAGACGCAACCCGTAAAAGAAAGCCGTGGTCGGCAGTCCGCTGAGCGAGTCGTAGGTTTTCCGGGACTTGTCGAAATCGAGGAAGACCTGGGGATACATGATGTAACTGAACAGATCATTCTCGGTTGGCCTGCGCCGCAGCTTGCGGTGCAACTCCTCGCGGGTGGCTTCCAGATCCATCTGCGGAGCTACTTCGCCGGGCCGCTTCGTCGTGGCCTGACGCCGATTGCCCAGAATCACCTGCTGCACCTCCTGCGGCCAACCCCCGTCCGGTTGGCCCAGACCACCGGCCAGCATGTCGATGACAGACTCCGGAAAATCCAAAACACCCGGCGTGAGGCCGGGAACATCGGAAGGGCGCAATCCGCGAGTAATGAGAAAGATCGCAAGATCTCCGACGACCTTTGAAGAGGGGGTGACCTTGACGATATCTCCAAGAAGTGCATTCACCTCCGCATAACAACGCGCCACCTCCGGCCAACGATGCCCCAGCCCGAGCGCGGATGCCTGCTCCTTGAGGTTGGTGAACTGTCCGCCCGGCATCTCATGCACATAGACCTCGGCGCTTCCGGCACGGGGCGCGCTCATGAATGGCACATAATACCCCAACACCTCCTCCCAATAATCACTCATCTCATTGAGCGCATCGAGATCCAACCCGGTGTCCCGCTTGTGTCCCTGCAGCGCCGCGACGATCGAATTAAGGTTCGGCTGGCTGGTGGAGCCTGACATGCTGCTGATCGCCAGATCGACAATATCCACCCCAGCCTCACATGCCTGCAGCACCGAGGCCGCGTTGATTCCGGAGCTGTCGTGCGTGTGGAAGTGAATCGGGATCCCGACCTCCTCCTTCAGCGCCTTCACCAGCTTCCGCGAGGCAAAGGGCCGACACAATCCCGCCATGTCCTTGATGGCCAGGATATGCGCCCCCATCCGCTCCAACTCTTTCGCTTTCTCCACGTAATACGTCAGGGAATATTTGTCCCGCTTCGGATCATCGATATTCCCGGTATAACAAATGGCCGCCTCACACACCGCCCCCGTCCCCTGGCAAGCATCCATCGCCACTTTTAGGTTGGGCAGATAATTCAGGCTGTCGAAAATCCGAAAAATATCCATCCCGGCCGCGGCGGAATGCCTGACAAAAGCCTCCACCACATTGTCCGGATAGTTCGAATAACCCACCGCATTCGAACCCCGGAAGAGCATCTGAAAACAGATGTTCGGGATGCGCTCACGCAACAACCTCAACCTCTCCCACGGATCGTCCTGGAGGAATCTCATCGCCGTGTCAAACGTGGCGCCCCCCCACATCTCCAGACTAAAGAGTTCAGGCGTGCGCCGGGCGATCGCATCGGCGACTCCAAGCATGTCATAGGTGCGCATGCGGGTGGCGATCAGTGACTGGTGCGCGTCCCGAAGGGTGGTATCCGTAATCAGGAGCCGTTGCTGCTTGGAAATCCACTGCGCGAATTTTTCCGGTCCGAGTTCCAGCAACTTCTGGCGACTGCCAGGAGCGATCTGCGCCTGCGGATCATGATGCGGCCGGGGGGCGGGAGGCAAAATCTCCTTCGGTCTCCACCCTTTGGCATGAGGGTTTCCGTTGACGGTCACCTCGCTCAGATAAGCCAGGAGTTTGGTGGCCCGGTCGCGGCGCGAACGAAAGGCAAACAACCGTGGATCGGTATCGATCAGCTTGGTATGCACTTCGCCAGTCTGAAAGGCTTCATGCAGAATGACATTTTCCAGGAACGGAATGTTGGTCTTCACCCCGCGGATCCGGAACTCACGAAGCGCCCGATGCATCCGCTGGACCGCCCCGGGAAAACTTCGGCCGCTCGCGGTCACTTTCACCAACAGCGAATCATAATAGGGCGTGATGATGCTTCCGGCATCGCCATTTCCAGCATCCAGACGAATCCCAAACCCAGCGGCTGACCGATAATTGGCGACGCGACCGTAATCCGGGGCGAAGTTGTTCTCCGGATCCTCGCTGGTGACCCGGCACTGGATCGCATACCCATTGCGCGGAACGTTCTCCTGGTCAGGAATATCGATTTCCTTGCCGTGAAGAGGAAAGCCCTTGGCAATCAGAATTTGGGAGCGCACCAGATCAAAACCGGTGATCTGCTCAGTCACGGTGTGCTCCACTTGGATGCGTGGGTTCATCTCGATGAAGAACCATTCCCTCGCATCCATATCATACAGAAACTCCACGGTACCCGCGTTGTCATAACGGACTTCCCGGGCAATCGCGACCGCGGCATCACACAGTTCCCTGATCAACTCAGGTTCAAGTCCAACACTGGGAGCGATCTCAATGACCTTCTGGTAGCGGCGCTGCACGGAGCAATCCCGCTCGTGGAGGTGGACCACATTCCCGTGGTGATCCCCAAGGATCTGGACCTCAATGTGCTTGGCACGTCCAATGTAGCGTTCCAGGAACACCGCTTTGTTCCCAAACGCCCGCTCCGCTTCGCTCTGCGCCTCCTCAAGCCGCTGTTCCAGGTCCGCCGCCTTCTCGACGACCCGCATCCCGCGCCCGCCCCCGCCAAACGCCGCTTTGATGATAAGCGGGAATCCGATGGACTTGGCGATCTTCAACGCTTTTTTGGGATCCTCCACCGGGTCCTCCGTGCCAGGGAGCGTGGGCACCCCAGCTCGTTTGGCTACAGCCCTCGCAGCCACCTTGTCTCCCATCTGCTCCAGCAACTCCGGGCGCGGACCAACAAAAGTGATTCCCGCTTGGGCACAGCTGCGGGCCAAGGCGGGATTCTCCGAGAGGAACCCATAGCCAGGATGGATCAGGGTGACCCGTTTCTCCTTGGCGAGCGCCACAATGCCTTCGATGTCCAGATAGGCCCCCACTGGTCCCTTCTCCCGCCGCAGCATGTAGGCTTCGTCCGCCTTGAACCGGTGCCGGGAAAAGCGATCCTCATCGGCAAAAATCGCCACCGTCTGCAGCCCCAGCTCATTGGCCGCGCGAAAGATGCGGATGGCGATTTCACCGCGATTGACGGCCATGAGCCGCCCATCGGAAATTCGAGGATCATGCAAGTTCGGGGTAACAGGGGTCGACATAGAGCGAACAACCTAGGGTGATTTGGATGGCCGCGCAATGCCCCTTCGACGGGAATCAAGGCCCCTGTTCCCCACCGCTCAGCAACGCCCGCCTGTATTGAAATGGAACCGAATCGACAATCGCGAAAACAAGCTCATGGGCTCGGCAGCCACCGCGATTGACCCGCTCCTGGATGCGGCTGAGGGCGGGTTTGTCAAAATACTCGATCCCCCGGCCCAGCGCGTAGCTCAACAAGGAAGAAGCCAGCGATCTCACAAACGCCTCCTTGTGCCGCTCCAAAAGCACCCCCCGGAGCTCTTCAATGCTCTCAAACCGACCCGAGCCGATCAATTCGCCGGAAGGATCGATCCGCTGCCCCCCATCGGTTTCACGCCAAGCGCCAATGCCATCATAATTCTCCATGGCCAAACCGATCGGATCCATCCGGGCGTGACAGTTGGCACAAGCCGCCTTTTCCCGGTGCGCCTCCAACCTCGCCCGCAACGTTCCATTCACCGCCCTTGGAGCACTCGCCTCGAGAAGTGGCACGTTGGGAGGTGGCGGGGGCGGCGGAGCCCCCAGGAGATTCTCCAACACCCAATTTCCCCGGTTCACCGGAGAGGTCCGAGTCGGATGGGAAGTCAGCGTCAGGACACTGGCATGGCCCAAGACGCCTCCCCGTTGCCGACGGACCTGACCCTGCAGCGATACCCGTCGAAAGGCCTCCCCCTTGACGCCGTCTATGCCGTAATGCCGCGCCAGGGACTCATTGAGAAAGGTGTAATTGCCGTCAAGAAACTCGAGAAGACTGCGGTCGCCCGTGAAAATCGATTGAAACAGCTCTTCCGTCTCCCCTCTCATGGCCTCCCGCAACCGGTCGTTCCAGGCCGGAAAGGTCTTCTGGTCCGGCACCACCAGATCGAGGTTGCGCAACTGCAACCACTGCCCGGCGAAATTCTCCACGAGCGCCTGGGCGCGCCGGTCTTCCAACATCCGGACCACCTCAGCGTGCAACTGATCCCGGAGCCGCCCGCCCTCGGCCAAACCGAGCAAATGCTCATCCGGCGGGCCACTCCAGAGAAAAAAGGAGAGACGACTGGCCAACTCCAACTCACTGATCGGAACAATCCCCACCTCCCTTGATCCGACTTCAATGCCCTCGCCACGAAACAAAAACCGGGGAGACACCAACACGGCCTGGATGGCCAGCGCCACCCCTCCTTCAAAGCTGTCGCCCTGCCCTCTGGCCATCTCGAACAAGGCCATGAGCCGCGCCACTTCCTCCGAAGAGAGCGCGCGCCGCCACGCCCGCCGACCAAACACCGCGAGAATCCGTTCCGCCCGCTGCCGATCCGATCCGTCGCCGCCAGGAGAAAAAATCGCCTCGTGCGCCGCAGAGGGCGGCGGCGGAGCCAAGTCGACCGGGCCAACCAGTTCCACCCGCTGGATGTGGAGATTCCGGTCCCGTCGCGTCGGATCCCTCGCGTTCGGATCATAATAATCGTTAAGAAAGGCTATTTCCAACCACTGCTCTCCCCGGTTCAACTTCGCCGACAGCTCCACCGGCTTCGGACGGGACGATTCAGCCTCGATCTCGAAGGTTTCCTTGGTCCTGACCCCGATCTTGATCCCCATCTTGGCCAACTCGTTCCCGGCCTGATCTGCGCCCGCCCAAATCCGGATCTGATACTCGCCATTCCGTTTCACCGGAAGTTTGACCCCCACCACCCCTGACCGAACCAGACTGCCCGTCCCGTGCGATGCATGCTGCACCCCCCGGAAATCCGTTTCCGCCTCAAACGCGACGAGATCTGGTGCAGGAGGACGCGTCCGGATGACCGCTCCCAAAACCCGGTCCGCCGCCAACACATACTTCTCCAACAACTCAGGCGACATGGAGAGCACCGCCCCAACATTGTCGAACCCGTATCCGGAGTCGTCAGGCGGCAGGTTGGCCGACGGATCCACCGGAATCTCCCCGAAAAGTTCCCGGATGCTGTTGCGATATTCCTGGCGATTGAGGCGACGAATAACCACTTTGCCCGTGTCGGGATGGTGCGGATCCAATCGAAAAACCTCTCGCTCAATCCACTCCGCCAACTTGGCTTTCTGGGCATCAGAAAGTGGAGGCTCGCCCGGGGGCGGCATCAGACCGGCCTCGACGTTGTGGTAAACCCCCTCCCACAGCGAACGGGCTTTCTGTCGTTCCTCGGCACTGGCGAACTCATCGAGGACGATATCCCCCTTGGAAGCCCCGCCACCATGGCAATCGAAACAGTGAGCCTCCAGAACCGGCGCAACATCACGGTCGAAATCAGACTGTGCGACCCAGGAGAGCGGCCCGACCGGCCAACGCACCGACGCCAAACGCCAGGACAATTCCCCCAACGGCCAGCCAGTGCCTTGTCTTGATTTCACGACCTTCCACCGTGTCGATTAGAGGGCGGAGTCCGGCCGGTGTTCAAATTAACCTTAACTCTGGCCGACCTTGCCCGTTTCCGGGGAGGGCGCCGATGAACCTTCCCCCATTGACGGCTTCTCCTCATCGAATGCATCAGAGCGAACAGGACGACCAGGGCCGCCACCTTGGCCACCGCAAACATCTCTCCGGGCTGGACTTTGGATGCCGTGGCAGCGGCATCAGCCAGGATCTGCGCCACAGTCGAAAACGAATCTGGATCGGCACCGGGCACGGACACTTCAGCGCACTGGCTTCGAGTTCATTTCAACGCGGAAAAACTGGTCGGTTTCAGAAAGATGCTCTTCACGCCGCCCGGTTGGACAGTCAGCGATCCGTCCTTTTCGGAAGCGGCTTTGGCAGCGATCCAATCCGGATCAGACCGAAAGGCCGCGAACGATTGCGCCGCCGCTTCCCTCGAGGCATGCGCCAGGAGATAGATCAAGGTGTCTTCGGCTCCCTTTTCCGCGTCGATCGGATTCCAATAGCCGACGTGCGTCATGCCGTGCTTGGAAAAGAGCTGTAGGGTATGGTCACGGAACCTCGCATGCAACGCGGCCAACTTTCCGGGGGGCGTCCGATAGATTCGCAATTCAAATACCCGGTCTCCGGGACCGGCCGTTCCAGGCAAGGGAGGACTGAAATCAGCCAGCCGCAGAAATACAGACTCAGGTGCCTTGGCCAGAATCTTGCCCTTGGCCTCGCTGGCTGCCCGGGCCTTCTGCCAGTCTGCATCCGCAATGAATCCCTTCCAACTCTGCTGCGCTGCTTCCCGGTTCGCGTGGGCGAGCAGGTAAATGAGCGTGTTGGCGGACCCGTCGCTCTCATCCATCGGCACCCAATAACCGATGTTCTCCATCCCGTGTTTCGCGAAGAGGGCACAAGTGTGGTCGCGAAACCGCGCCAAAAGATCGGGCAATTTGCCCTCGTTGGTCACGTAAGTCCGCAACTCGAAAACCCGGGTTTCACCCGCCTCCACCAAGCCCATCAGAAACAGAGCGAGCCCGAAAAAACACCAACGTAGCGTCATCACCGAAATCCTCGCAAAAGGCCCCGCAAGACGCAAGCCGGAAACGGTCCGGACGGCAAGACACAGAAGTCAGGCGTCGCCCCGCCCCAAAGCGGCCAATCGAGCCTCGAGCGACGCGATCTTGGCCTCGAGTTCCGCCACGCGCTCCACGAGTTTGGGAACCTTCTTGGCGTAGACCTGCTGTCGCCCCCACTCCTTCATCGTCTTGGCCGGATACCCAAAATACGTCTCGCCTCCCGGCAGGTTCGAGATCACACCGGACCTCCCTCCGAGAATGGCTCCATCGCCAATGGCGACGTGCCCGGCCACCCCACTCTGTGCGGCCATGGTCACGAAATTCCCAAGCCTTGAACTCCCGCTCAATCCACACAACGCCACGATCAGGCAATGCTTGCCCGTGACCACGTTGTGGCCGACCTGCACCAGATTATCGATCTTGGTCCCCTCACCGATCACCGTGGCTCCAAAACGGGCGCGGTCGATGGTGGAATTCGCTCCGACTTCCACATCATCCTCAAGAACCACGATGCCCGCCTGCCGGATCGGTTGATGCCGCCCATCTTTGAATTGATATCCGTAGCCGTCCGCCCCGATCACCACCCCTCCCTGCAGCACCACGCGTTCTCCCAAACGGCAGCCCTCCCGAACCGAAACATGATCGTAAAGCCGACAGTTGCCGCCGATGCGAACGTCCTGCCCCAGAGAGACATAGGCTCCCAACCAACTTCCATCCCCCAGAACGACCCCGTCCGCCAAGTGGGCATACGGACCGATGCAGACTTTTTCGGGATTGAACTGAACTCCATGACCGATCACCGCCGTGGGATGGACGCCCGGTTGAAAGACAACCTCGGGAGCTCCGAAACGGCGCACCACGACATCAAACGCGAGAACCGGATCATCCACCTCCACGATGGCAGCAGTTTGCGGACAATTCCTCGCACCAGCCTTGACCAGAACGGCGCCAGCTCGGGTCGACTCGAAGTCCTTCTGATACAGTTCGTTTCCGAAAAAACTCAATCCGTCCGGACCACATTCACGAAGGGCATCGAACCCACGAAGAACGAGGGACGGGTCTCCCTGGAGCAGGCGCCCATGGACCAGGGAAACGAGGTCGGCGACGGTGAGTTCCATAACGGTGGCCTTAGGTTGGAAAGTGGGGGTAGCCTTTCACAAAAAAAGGGACGGCGTGCGACCACCGTCCCCGGAATCATAAGAAACGAGAAAGCCGAATGCAGGATCAGGGCTTGATGTCGGCCTCGGCCTCCTTCGGTGGACTCCAACCGGCGGGAGCCTTGGAATTGAGTTTTTTCCCGACCTCTGCGGTGAGATCAGCCAGTTTTCCCGGACCCTTATCGGAACTAAAAGCAACCGTCGGGACGCCATTGATGCCGAACGTCCGATTCAGGACAACGTCAAAACCCTGAGCATTGGCCACTTCGCCGATGGTATTGTAAATTTCCTCGGTGAGACTCTTCTGCACCTCGTTGGCCTTGGCCGCCAACTCGGCGTTGATCTTGCCCTCGAGCTCAAGCAACTCTTGCTGAAGGCTTTGCAGCTGGCCCTGACGCTCGGTGGCCTCTTCCACAACCTTCTTTTTGGCATCTTCACTCAGGGTTGGATCCTTGAGCTTCTTTTGGGCTCCGGCCTGGGCGTCGAGCAGTTCCTTGAACTTGCCGCGGCGCGCCTCGATTTTCGTGCGCTCCTCATCGCGCTTGGCCTGAAATGACTTACGCTCGAGATCCGTGCGATAAAATTCGCGCTGGAGTCTGGCGAAATCGACCAAACCGATCTTGGCGGGCTGTTGGGCCTGGACTTGTCCGGCGCTGAGAGCAGCAACCGATGCGAGGCAGATGGTGAGAAGCCTAGATTTCATGATTCAAATGGTTTTTGCTAATTAGGTCAGATGGAGCCTGTGATCTTAAGAAGTGCCAGGAGGATTTCAAGCACTTCCTAACACTGATTTTTCCGGCTAGATTTGCGACGGAAAATCCCTGCTCAAACCTCAAAAACGATATCCAATGTTGAACTGGAAGCGACCACTGGAGTCATTGTAGGGATCGGCGGCCAGCGGAATGGCATAATCCAACCGCAGCGGTCCGACAGGCAGGAAGACGCGGAGACCCACACCGGCATCGGAATTCCAATCCCCGCCAAAGGAAGCGGAATCCACCGCGACCATACCCATGTCATAGAACACGGCACCACGAAGCTGCGGCATGATGGGAATCGTGTATTCCACGCTGGCCCAAGTCGAAGTCTGACCGCCGATCGGCTCTCCCACCTCATCCTTCGGTCCAACGTCGCGGAAGTTGAAACCACGCAGGTTGTTCGCGCCCCCAAGAAACTCCCGGTCGAAGATCGGCACATCGTCGCCAAACACGGTGTGGAAGTGCCCTTCCAAGCTCAGGATGGAATCAAACGGCAGGTGAACAAATTGCACGGCACCGCCCTCCACATGGAAGTCCTGCACATCGCCACCCAAACCCGAGTAAGAAAGCCCGCCATCCACGCGGTGACCACTGCGCGTCAGGAAGAGATCATCCCGGGTATCGTGGGCGTAGGTTGCGCCGATCAGACTCTGAAGGAAATCGCCATCTTCCGCCTTTAGCAGATCGGAAGCGTTGTCCGTCACGTCGATGATGGTCGACTGCAGCTTGTATTCCAAGGCGATGTTGCTGTGCTCACCGAGCGGCTTGCGCAAATTGATGGCCCCACCCGCATTGGTCTGGTCAAAGTAATCGCTCAGGAAAAAGAGGTTCCGGTAAAACACCTCCCCGCCCAAGGCAAGCGGCCGATCCAAGAACCAGGGTTCGGTCAGGTTCAGCATCAAATCCCGACGCTGGGTCCCGATCCGTGCGGCTGCCCGAAACCGCTGACCAGCCCCCGTGAAACTCGGCCAGTTGCCGATGTCAAAGTTGGTCTGGGTGACTTCGACAAATCCGACCAAGTTGTCGATGGAGCTGAACCCGGCCCCGAAGTTGAGCGAACCAGTGGGCTTCTCCACCACATCAATGTTGACGTCCTTGTAACCCTCCTGGGAAGAGTCTGTCGGGGTGACATCGACATTCGAGAAGTAACCGATGTTCTCGAGACGCTTCTTCCCGGCCATCATCTTCGGAGCATTGAACACCTCACCCGGCTGCCCGGGAAACTCATTGCGGATCACCTTGTCCTTGGTCTTGGTGTTGCCCTCGACATCGATCTTGCCGAGATAAAACTTCGCTCCCTCGACAATCTCATAGACAATGTCGACGGAGGTTCCGCCCGCGCTGTCCAAAACTGGAACAACGGACGCGTCCGCGTAACCCCTGGACCCATAGTAATCCCGCAGCGCCTGTAGATCGGCCTCCACGTTGGCGGCCGAGAAAACCTGAGAGGCCCGGGTCTTCAGGTAAGGGGTGAGATCCGCAACGTTGAAGGCGCGGGCTCCACTAATCCGCACGCTGCTCACGTTGTAAACCTGCCCCTCATCCACCGTCACCACCAAATCGACCTTCTTGTTATCGACCCGAACCCGGCGGGTATCCACTACCCGGGCGTTCAGATAGCCGCGGTCCTTGTAGAATCGTTCGATGGCCTCGAGATCATCGTCGATCTGGTCCTCATTGACCCGGCCACGCTTGCCAATGGCGGGGAGCAGGGAGGTCTCCTTCGACTTCATCTGCTTGCGCAACTCTTTGGAGCTAAACGCGGTGTTTCCGACAAACTCCACGTCCCGAAGCACGCTCTTGGTTCCTTCGGCGATCTTGTAGACGACCTCGGAAAAGCCATTTGCTCCAGATTCGCGGGTCTCATAAGACACCGTGGTCCCGGTGTAACCCGAATTCTCGTAGAGCTCCTGAATGGCCCGCTGCCCCTCCTGAACCTTGCCTTCGTCCAAGGCACCGCCTGGAGTCATTTCCACCTTGTTGCGCAGCTTGCTCTCAGAGAAGGCAGTGTTCCCCTCGAAAGAGATCTTCCCGAGAGATGTGCGAGTCTGCACCTTCACAATGACCCTGACTCCAGCACCCGCTGGCTCGGTGAGGATGCGGATGCTCTCCACCATGCCGCTCGCGTAAAGATTCTTGATGTCATCTTCAACCACTGACTGGGAGAACGGGTGGCCGACCTTCGTGGCCATGTTCGAGAGCAGGCGCTCCGGCGCCACGCTCTGGGGCCCGACGTATTCCACATCGATCGCAGTCACCGTCTTTCCGGCGGCCGCTTGCGCCAAAATTGGCCGGGCCGGAATCAGCACAGTGAGTGCGGTCAGCAGGACCGCGATTTTCAAGGTGGCAAACATCTTCATGAGCAGCGGAATCAGCAGGGCAAAACGGGGGAAAAGAGATCGCCCGCCCGCCCCACTCTGCGTAATGGCGCTCTCCGGTCAAGGCGATTCTGCAGGGATGTGGAACTGCCGCCCTCACAGCAAGTTCTCATCCCTCACGCCTTTTCCAGACCAGCCCTCAGCCGACCGGGACGGTTCCAGACGAAACCGATCCTCTCTTAATTTGATTTGAGACTCACGAATGTAAAACAAAATTGAGCAAAAATCTTCCAATCGAGGTCAAAATCACGGTTTGCCGCCCCGTGGTTACAAGTTTATTAAATAATTCTTAAAGCGCGCCGTGAGCGATCCCTTTTACACCCGCACCGTCGCCGCTCCGAAGACGAGCTTCGACCTCTCTCTCCGCCCCAGCCAATTCCACGATTTTGTAGGGCAGGAGAAAATCACGGAGCGTCTCATGCTCATGGTCGAGGCCGCCCGACAACGCGGCGATGTCGTGGGCCATGTTCTCCTGAGCGGACCGCCGGGGCTGGGCAAGACCACCCTGGCCAACATTCTTGCCCAGGCCGCCGAGGCCCAAATCCACATCACCAGCGGGCCACAAATCGACAAAGCGGGCGATCTCGCCGGCATCCTCACGAAACTCGCCGTCGGCGACGTCCTCTTCATCGACGAGATCCACCGTCTTCACCCGAGCATCGAAGAATACCTCTATCCCGCGATGGAGGACTTCAAGCTCGACATCATCATCGACCAAGGACCGAATGCACGAACCATCCAACTGAATCTGCCCAAGTTCACACTGGTTGGCGCCACCACCCGCTCGGGGATGCTGACCGCCCCGTTGCACTCCCGTT
>QQNE01000049.1 GCA_003402735.1 Verrucomicrobiota bacterium | reverse complement strand
GCTCGGTTCAGACATTCAGGCCAGTGTTGCGCCCAGCCGAAAGGGATGCATCAGCTTCCGCGGAGTTTTGGCCGCCGCCAAGGCGCGAGGAGGTCGGCTGGGCGGGTCGCCACCGCTAGAGGAAATTCTCCCCCCGGTTCTCCGCCTGACGCACCGTGACCGGCCAACCGGGGAATTCGTTGCCCGGCTTGCCGTCCGTGGCATCGATCAAAAACCGGTAACAGTGAATGGTGTAGGTCCGGGTTTCGCCATCGATCTCCACCAATCCGAAACCGCTCCCCTTCTGGTGGGCCAGCGCATACCGATTCTTTGCGGTCCCGGGCTCGGGATTGCCGATGGCGTAGACATAAATCCTGTTTCCAAGCCCATCCAGGTATTCGCCGGTGAAGTCGAGGCCATGGGCGGGACGGTTTTGGTGCGCCATGCCGACTTCGTCAGGGCGCCACCATCGTGGATAGCCGGCGGCGATCGCGGGGGTGCAGAAAGACCAGTTGCTATCGCGCTGTTTCTCCACCCCGTATTGCGACAAGCTGGCGAGGTGTTGGTCTCCGTTGATGTGGAGCGCCATTGAGGAGCGGAGGATCCCGATGGCGCGGTTGCGGGCTGTTTGCGGCCAGCCGCCCGAGTCCAGATCCGCCTTCAGGTATCCGTCATACTTGCCGTGATGGGTTGCGACGCCCGCAAACACCGTCTGGCTCAGCAAGACTTTCATGGTGTGCCCCCTCCAGTCTGCGCTCCACTGCCGCAAGAATTCCTCCTGCCGATCCCCGAGCAACACCAGCCCGGGCTGGTCCAGGGTTGCGGTATCGAAACCCGGATCCACGACATGGTCTGCCCGGCCCGACCCGGTTGCCACGCGTTCGGGCCCGCTCTTCCATTGTCGGTCCGCGATCACCGCAAAACTCACTCCTCCAAACAGCACCTCCCCATAGTAGACACTGATGTCTTGCAAGGCCGGTTTCGCATCGAACGGATCCGGATGATGGCCGGCGTTGGTTTTGTGCACCACGTTCACCATCCGCGCCGGCTCACGATACCCGCCCTTGGACGACGCCCCTTGATCCAGTCCCTGCATTGGAGCTCCGCCCTCCCCCCAGATGTTTCCCTGAAACACGTCGTGATCATCCGGGATGCAGAGGGTGGGTCGGTCCCGCATGACCTCGCGGAACGCCCAGCCAAACTGGTAGAACTTGCGGAGATAATTCAAAATGGCCGGTTCCGACGGCTCGCGAATGATCCCAAACCCGCCGTGATTCTCATAAAGCTGGTCCCCCGAAAAATAGAGAAGATCCGGATCAAGCTTCAGCAGGTTCTCCGCCACCGGCGCATAGGGAAAGGCGTAATCGTTCTGACAAGTCAACGCCGCCACCCGCAACGGACGGCCTTGCGGATTGGCACGGATGGAGCCGCTCCATTCCGCGTCGCCAAGCTTGAGCTGGAAGGGCACCGCAGAAGCCGCCTCCCACTGCGGAATCCGAAAAGAGGCCACCCAGGCGTCCCGGTCCAAGTCCGCGGTGGCCAGAGACTCCCACTGGTCTCCTCGCTTCACCCGCAGCTCCACCGTCTTTCCATCCTGATCTCCAAGCGGCGGAGTCAGGGCGCTCAATTTCAGGACGAAGCCCTCTTCCCCGCGGGTGTCGCTCAGGGAATACATCGACCAGAGAATCGGCCCCAAGGCCTGATCCGGCGTGGCGGTGAACGCCTCCCCGGCCACCTCCCATTCCCGAAAACGGTAGCCCTTCGCCTCCGCACGCTTCGGCGGTCCAGAGAACTGACTCACCAGCGCGATGTTCCCGATGACGGTTTCCGGAACCATCGGAATCGTAACCTCCCCCAACTTCCCGCCATCCAAGCGATGCGCCCGCAACGTCAGCTTCTCAGCCTCCCCGGTCAGGGTCAGGCGGAGTTCGGCAGGCGTTGTGCCCAAACCCACTCTGGCTTCCCCGAGGAACAATTCATTCCCCATCCAACCGGCATCGAGCCCGCCTTTGGCAAAACAGCTGCTCCGGTATTCGTTCAAATCGCTGCGGATGCCAATGCGAAAGCCCGCCCCGCCGTCCGGGGCCAACCCCTCCGGCCGCGCGATGACCACCGACAAGACAAATCCGGCGGCCGGGTGCGCGATTTGATGGGTCAATGAATGCACGTTGCGTCCCGAGCCGGAAGTTGTGCACTCCGCCCAGCCACCAGAGATCCTCCAGTCCTCCATCGGATTGGCCCAAACCTCGGCTCCGAGCCAGACCCGATCCGGGTGAGACGCCCAGCCCTGGATCGGCACGGCTCCGGGGGTTGCGACGCAATCGGCTCTCCTCGAGACGCCAAAGAACGTTCCCAGGGAAAGGATTTTGAGACTCAGACGACGGGTCAGGGTTTGAATCATGGCCGGGCCTTGATCTTCGCGGCGGATCCCCGTCCCCGTCAATCTGCGGACAGACTGAATTTCTTGCGTGCCTTTTTCCCGACCTTGACCAAAATCGAAACTGCCATGAATCCCCAGTTGCGCGTCGGAATCATTCTTCTCTGGCTGGTCAGTGTCGCCGGGGCCTACCTCGCCGGCAGTCAGTTCGGACCGGCTCCGGCCATCGTCACGAAATCCGCCCCCCCGCCCTCGGCCAAGCCCGCCTCAAATTTTGCCCAGCACAACCGAACGCCCGGAAGCCTCTCGGCCCTGGAATCAAACCCGGCCAAATCATCCGGGACCGAGGCCTCGCTCCTCGACGGGAACGGTCGGAACATTCCGGCCCTCATCGATTCCCTCAGCAAAACCTTGAGCCAGGGACGCGACGGAATGTTCGGTGGACTCGGCTTTTTCCGTGCCTTCGGTCCCTTGCTGGAACTCTCGGCGGAGGAGACCGAGGCGGCCCTGGCCGAGGTCGACCGGACCATCGAGGACCGGCGCCAGAAACGGATGATCCAGTCCATGCTCCTGGGCCGGATGGCCGAGACCGATCCCAAGCGCGCGTTGGCGGAAGTCGACAAACTCATCCAGGCAAGCGATGACCCCTCCCGTTCCGATGGGCTCTACTTCAGTGTGGTCGGTGCGCTCTCCAGCAAAGACCCGGAAGCAGCTTGGAAATGGTATTCCACCAAACGCGACTCCGGGACTCTGCCGGAAGAGGGGGCCCGCCTCTCCGGGATGATTTTCACCGGATTGGCCAAGCAGAATCTGGATCAGGCCCTGAGCCGATTCGGAGCCCTCACGGATCTCGATGAGCGCAACTCGGCGGCTGCGGGCATTGCCACCGCGGCCAAGGACCCCGCCTCGTGGGACCGCATCCTCAAGGCCACGGCCTCCTGGCAAGGTTCATCCGGCAAGGAGGCCCGTGCGGCGATGATCCGCCAATGGGCCGGCAATGACTTCCAAGCCACCACGGCGCTGCTGCGTTCCATGCCGCCTGCGGAGAGCCAGGCCCTGACCGATTCCGCTGGCTGGGGTCTGATGCGCTCGGATCCCGAGAAAGGGGCCGAATTCCTCATGAACGGTGCTCCGCAGGAGAAGGTTGCAGAGCGTTACAACACCATCATGAACGCCTGGGGTGAGCGCGATCCCAACGCCGCCGGAGAATGGCTGAACCAACAACCGTCCAGTCCCGCCCAGGACGGCGCCCGGGCCAACTTCGCCCGGACCGTGGCCCGCCGGGACCCGGAGTCGGCCCTGGCCTGGGCCAAGACCGTGAGCGATACCGGCCAACGGACAAACGCGATCCGCGATGTCTATCGCCAGTGGTCACGCCGTGATCCGGGGGCAGCCGATGCGGCTCTGGGTGGAAGCGGTCTCACGGCGCAGCAGGTCGAGGAAATCCGCAAGGCTGGGCAAGAACAACCCTCCTTCCAGGACCGTGGACGCGGCCCGTTCGGCCCGCCGCGCTTTTGACGGAACCAGTGCGTTTCAACGGGGCGCCCCGGCGAAAACGAGGTAGAGCATCGCCACAAAGACCAAAAGGCCCACCGAAACCGGTTTGGTCCAGCGCCACGGCGTCAGCTCGACTTCCCGGCTGTCTTGCTGCACCCATTCCCGGGTGGCGGTTGCCGACCGGCTCATGAGGTATTGGTAGAGCATCAGCAAGACGAAAACGCCCCCCAGAAAGTGGAAGTTCACCGCGGTCGATGCCGTCCACAACGAAAACGGGGGCACGAAGGAACCGACCAGAAGGATGACGCACCCCGCCACCAACGCTTGGTTGGCCGCCGCCGCCGTCGCCCGCTTGATGAGCAAACCGGCCAGCACCACGGAAAAAATCGGGATGAAATACAAACCGTTCATCTTCTGGAGATACCCGAAAATGCTGGACTGTCCCGCCAGGAAGGGAGCGGCCGCCATCGAGAAGATGGCAATCACCGTGCCCACCAGCTTCCCGTTGGCAATGATCCGCTGATCATCGGCTTGGTTGTGTTTCATCCAATGCTTGGCAACGCCCAGGGAAAAAAGGGTGGCCGTGGAGTTCAAAACCGAGTTGAACGAGCTGAGAATGGCTCCGGCCACCACCGCAGCAAAAAAGCCGGTCAACCAGTCCGGAAGAACGTGTCCCACCAAAATCCCGTAGGCATGATCCGGGTGACTCACTTCGTCCGCGTAGAGATGCAACGCGACGATTCCTGGCAAGATCAGAATCAACGGGGTGAGCACCTTGAAAAACGCGGCGATGAGCACGCCGCGCTGCCCTTCCGCCAGATTCCGCGCCGCGAAGGCCCGTTGAATGATCTGCTGATTCGTCGTCCAATAGAACAAATTCAGGAGCACAACGCCGCTGAACAGCGTGTGCCAAGGGACGGATGACTTGTTTCCCCCCAGGGAAACGAACTTCTCGGGATGCGCCGCCCGGACCTCCGCCAACCCGGCGAGCGGGTTGCCATCACCGGCCGCATTCAGCGCCAGCACCGTGATGAGGATGCCCCCCACCAGTAGACCAAACCCGTTCAAGGTGTCCGAAACCGCCACGGCGCGAAGCCCGCCAAAAATCGCGTAGATGGAGCCGACGATCCCGATGAACCAGACCGTGGTCCAAAGCAGCGCGGTGTCATCCTGAATGCCGGTGATCGCCTTCAAATCCAAAATGTCCCGCATGCCGGTGGCCCCGGTGTAGAGGATCATCGGCAGCAGGATCGCGGCGTAGGCCACGATGAAAATGAAACTGGTCAGGGCCCGGGTGGTTCCGTTGAACCGTTCCTCGAGAAATTGGGGGATGGTGGCAATGCCGCTCCGCAGATACTTGGGCAGGAAAAACACTGCCATCACCACGAGAGAGGCCGCCGCCAACACTTCCCAGGCCATCACCAGAATGCCGTCCTGAAAGGCGGCCCCGTTCAGACCCACCAACTGCTCGGTGGACAGGTTGGTCAGGAGCAACGAACCCGCGATGTAGCCGCCGGTGAGCGATCGCCCCGCCAGAAAATAGCCGGTGGAAGTGGCATCGTCATCCTTGCGGGTCAACCACCAGGTCAGCACACCCACCAGCAAGGTAAAAAAGAGAAAGGTCAGGATGGTCACGGAACTGACATGCTGCCGAAGGCAACCCCACCTGCAAAGCGCTTTCTTCACAAACCGACAACAAACAGTTGGAGCCAGTCACAGGATGCGATTGAATCCGCCAGCATGAAATCCCCTCTGCTCGTCCCGCTCCTTCTCGCCGTCACTTCCCTGTCCCTCTCCGCCGCTGACTGGCCCTGGTGGCGCGGCCCGGACCGAAACGGCGTGGCCGCCGGGAACCCGCATCCTCCGGTGAATCTCGATGATCCCCGGTCTCAAAAATGGGCGGTCGAGGTCCCGGGGCGCGCCCATGGCTCCGCCTGCGTTTGCGGGGACCGGGTCTTCCTGCCGACCGCAGACGAGACGGCGAAAACCCAATCCATGCACGGGTTCGACCGGGCCACGGGCCGCCTGCTCTGGACGACGGTGATTCACCGGGACGGGATGACCCAAAAGTCAAACCGCAAGGAGAGTTGGGCCTCGGCCACCCCGGCTTGCGACGGCGAACGGGTCTTCATGAGCTTCGTCCACGGGGAGGCCGTGTTCACCACCGCCCTCGATCTCAACGGGAACCAACTCTGGCAAACTCGCATTTCAGACTTTGTCATCCACCAGGGCTACGGAGCTTCCCCGGCCATTTGGGGGGACTTGGTGATCGTGGCCGCCGACAGCAAGGGGACCAACGGCGGAGCGGTTTGCGGTCTGGATCGCAAAACCGGCGCCGTGATCTGGAAAATCCCGCGCGACGCCAAGCCGAACTATGCTTCCCCAATCATTCTCGAAGCGGCGGGGCGGACCCAACTCTTTCTCAGCGGGATCGACAAAGTGACCAGCCTCGATCCGCTCAACGGCAAGGTGCTGTGGGAGATCGATGGAGCCACCACCGAATGCGTCACCTCCACCGTCACGGACGGCCAGCGCATTTTCACCAGCGGCGGCTATCCGAAAAACCATGTCTCCGCCATCCTCGCCGACGGCTCTGGCACCTTGGCGTGGGAAAGCAAGGAACGCGTTTACGTCCCCTCCATGCTGGTCCGCAACGGCCATCTCTACGCCGTATTGGACAGCGGCGTGGCTGCTTGTTGGGAAGCGGCCACCGGCAAGGAGAAATGGAAAGAGCGGCTCGGCGGAACCTTCAGTGCCTCGCTCGTGATGGAGAACGACCAAATCTACGCGGCCAACGAGTCCGGCGAACTCTTCGTTTTCCGGGCAATCCCGGAGCGGATGGAACTTCTGGGACGCCACAAGATCGCCGATGAAATGTTCGCGACCCCAGCGATTGCGGACGGTCGGATCTACCTTCGCGTCGCCTTTCTCGACGGGGAACGGCGCACCGAGAAATTGGTTTGCTACGGTCCTTGACCGATTGCCCCTTGGCATCCGGGCATTCCTCGGCGAAGAGACGAAGAGAGACCCGCCATGCCAGTTCCCGTTTCCAATCCGCCGGAACCTCCGCAACTCGCCCAGAAGATCACCGGTTGGCAGGTGCTGCTCTACGGGTTGGGGTCCATGCTCGGGGCGGGCATCTACGGGCTCATCGGACGAGCTGCTGAACACCTGGGGAACGCCGTGTGGGCGGCGTTTCTTCTGGCGATGTTGGCGGCGCTCCTCACCGGGCTCTCTTACGCCAGCGTGGGAAGCCGTTTCCCGAAGGCTGGCGGCGCGGCCTACGTCAGCCACCGGGCCTTCGGATGGCCCTTGCTCAGCTACGTCGTGGGACTATCCATCACCATGAGCGGATTGACGAGCATGGCCACCGGCGCGCAGCTCATCGCGGAAACCCTGGACAAGGCCATCCCCGCCGCGCTCCCCATCAAATTCGTGGCCATCGGGCTGGTGGCCCTCCTTGGTCTGCTCGTGTTCTGGGGCATCGAGGAGAGCATGCGGGCCAACCTGCTCTGCACCCTCGTCGAGGTCGGTGGTCTGCTCTTCATCATCTTCGTGGGCCTCCGCTTCTGGGGCGGCGTCAATTACTTGGAAACGGCCCACGACCTCCCCGGTGGTCATCACCCTGGCTCCGGCCTGAGCTTGGGATTGATCTTGCAAGGGGCCGTCCTCACCTTCTTCTCGTTCATCGGTTTCGAGGACATCCTCAACGTCAGCGAGGAAGTGAAAAATCCGCGGCGCGCCATCCCCTTCGGATTGATCGGCGCCATGCTGGTCGCCACCGCAGTCTACCTGGCCGTGGCGATCACCGCCGTGTCCGTGATTCCCTGGCAGGAATTGGCCGCAAGCAAGACCCCGCTCATGGACGTCGCCAAAAGGGCCGCTCCCTGGTTCAAAGGAATCGATGGCGTCTACCTTGCCATCACCATTTTCGCGGTCGGCAACACCGCCTTGCTCAACTACATCATGGGTTCACGGCTGCTCTATGGCATGAGCCGGCAGTCGCTCCTGCCCGCAATCATCGGGCGCGTCCATCCGGTGCGCCGGACGCCTCACATCGCCATTCTGGTCCTGTGCGGCATCGTGACCCTGCTGATCCTGAGCGGCAGCGTCAAGCAATTGGCCGAAGCCACGGTGATGCTGCTCCTCACCGTGTTCGTGGTCGTCAACACCGCCCTCGTCATCCTGCAACGCCGCCCCAACGAACCGCCCGGCGGGTTTGAAATCCCCCCAGCCATCCCCATCGCCGGTGCCCTCGTCTGCCTTCTGCTCCTCCTCACCCGCATCCAGGGCGGCTTCGCCTCGGAAAACACAGAACTCCGCATCGCACCACTCATTGCCCTGGGCATCATCGGCGGGTCCGCCGCTCTCTTTTTTCTGACTCAGAGAGGGAAAGGGAACCCTCCGCCGACCGATGCGCCGATGTAATCATCCTCTGAGACGCGCGGTCACTTCGCCCGGCGCTTGAAGTTTCCGACCGTCCACCCGTTCCACCGCCTGCACGCCGCGCAAACTCGAGGTGAGAAACGCCTCCCGACAGGTCGCCAAATCTTCCAACGGACAGGCTTCCTCCCTCACCGAGATCCCCAGGTCCCGCAGGCGCTCGATCACCACCCCGCGCATCACGCCCGGCAGACATCCCGAACCGATCGGAGGCGTGACCACGCAGCCATCCTCGCGAACCAAAAAAATGTTGGAGGTCGCTCCCTCACAAAGCTCTCCCCGCGTATTCCCCAAAATCGCTTCGGCGGCCCCGCGCCCCTTGGCTTCTTGCAACGCCAGGAGATTCTCGGCGTAAGCGGTCGCCTTGATCCCGGCCAACGGACTGCGTTCGTTGCGGAGGAACGGGCTCGTCACCACATCGACCGTTTCCGGGTAGGGAAGAAAACGAATCGCGGTGACCAAAACCGTTCCGGGGACAACCGTGATCCGCAGCCGTGCCAGCCCGGCACACAAGCCGTTCTCCTTCATGACCAGGCGCAAAGCCGAGACCAAGGTCTCCTCGTCAGGGGCCAACGCAATCCCCAAACGCTCCGCCCCGGCCCTGAGCCGCTGGAGATGCCGTTGCACCAGGCAAGGCTCCCCCTCTTTTCCCAGGAGACTCTCAAACACCCCAAGACCGACCAGCCAACCCGGATTGTCCGAAGTCAGGATCGGTTGGCTCGCGTCGCGAACCTCGCCGTTGCTCCAGATCCGCATGGATTGATCGATCCGGGTTGAGGGCTGCGTGATGATGGTTGAGGATTGGCGCAAATCCCACCGGTTTCAACTTCAACAGCCCATCAAACCCAAATGATCCACCGTCTCGTCCCCCTCGCGTTGCTCTCCCTCACCACCTTGACCCTCGCCGCCGAACCACCGGCCCCGATCTCCCTCTTTGACGGCAAAACCCTGGGCAAATGGGAGGCGGTCCGCTTCGGCGGTGAAGGCAATGTCTGGATCGACGAAGCCACCGGTGATCTCCGGCTCGATCAGGGGGAACCGCTCACGGCGGTGGTCTGGAAAGGCGAGGTTCCCGCCACTTCGAACTACGAGATCTCCTTGGAAGCCAAGAAAGTGAACGGGGACGATTTTTTCCTCGCCCTCACCCTTCCGGTCAAAGACAGCCACTGCACCTTCGTCTGCGGAGGTTGGGGCGGTGGCCTGGTGGGGATCTCCAGCATCAACGGCATGGATGCCTCCGAAAACGAAACCGCCTCGGTCGAGTCCTTCGAGAACGGCGTCTGGTATCCGGTCAAAGTTCGCGTCACGGATCGCTTCATCACCTGCTGGATCGGTGGTCGTGAGGTGGTCAGCCTGAACTATGAAGGGGCCAAGATTGACATGCGCCCCGGCGATATCGAAATGTGCGTGCCGCTCGGTTTGGCCACCTACCAAACCTGGGCCGCCTACCGCAACTTTCGCTGGACGAATCTGCCGAAAAACAACTGAGCGGACTCAAAGGGCTCCCGCCACCCGGGCAAAACTGGCCACCGCAAAATCGAGATCCTCACGCGTGTGCGCCGCGGAAACCTGGGTCCGAATCCGGGCCTGACCTTGCGGCACCACCGGGAAGGAAAAGGGAATCACGTAGACTCCCTCCCCGAGCATCCGTTCCGCCACCCGCACTGCCAACCGAGCCTCCCCGAACATCACCGGAACCACCGGGTGAATCCCGGGCAAAACCCGCAATCCGGTGGAGGCCATGGCCTCACGAAAGTGGTTGGTGTTGGCCTGCAACCGCTCCACCAGGGACGTGCCGCTTTCCAACAACTCGAGAGCCGCCAGCGATCCGGCCACAATCCCCGGAGCCACCGAGTTCGAAAACAGATACGGCCGGGAACGTTGCCGCAGCAGATCCACCACCTCCCGACACGAACTCACATAGCCGCCACTCGCGCCGCCCAGCGCCTTTCCCAAGGTTCCAGTGAGAATATCGATCTGCCCCACCAGCCCGTGATGCTCATGACTCCCCCGCCCGCTCCGACCCAGCACCCCCACTCCGTGGGAGTCGTCCACCATGACCAGGGCGTCATACCGATCCGCCAGAGCCCGGATCCCGGCCAAATCCGCCACGAACCCGTCCATCGAAAAAACCCCATCGGTCGCGATCAGCCGGAACCGGGCCTCCCGGGCTTCGCGCAGCGCACTCTCCAGGCCAGCCAAATCTCCGTTGGCGTAACGGTAACGCTGCGCTTTGCAGAGACGGATCCCGTCGATGATGCTGGCGTGGTTGAGCTGATCCGAGATCACCGCATCCTCGGGACCGAGCAAAGTCTCGAAGAGACCGCCGTTGGCATCAAAGCAGGATGAATACAGAATCGTTTCCTCCGTGCCCAGAAACCGGCTGAGCCTCTGCTCCAGCTCGCGATGCAAACTCTGGGTTCCACAGATGAACCGAACCGAGGAGAGCCCGAAACCCCAATCGCGCATCCCCCGGCACGCCTCCTCGGCCAGCCGCGGATCACCAGACAAACCAAGGTAATTGTTAGCGCACAAATTGAGCAGTTCACGTCCGTTCACCGTCACCCGGGCTCCCTGCGCCGACGAAATTTCGCGCTCCACTTTCCGCAAGCCAGCCTCCGCGATGCCCTCGAATTCCCGGCTCAGGTGCTGGCGAAACCGTTCGTTGCTCATGCCCGCCCCGCCCCAGTTCAAAACTCGATGACCCGGGCCTCACGATACGGCTCCTCGGCCGCTTCCACGCCCTTGAGGTCGATCCACAACCCCGTGTCCGGATCTCCGATGCGGACATCATACCGCCCCGGCTCGAGAACCCACGGGGTGAAAGTCGGCTCCCGAAGCCGGCGCGCATAAACCAGTTTGCCATCCGAAACGGCCCAAACCTGCACCACCGGTTTGGCGATCCCGCTGACCTGCAACGGCGGCAGCCAAGACCGCGCCGGCCCGGCGAAGTTGTCCTCTTGTGAGAGGATCACCGGCCACCCATCCATCGGGGCCCAGACATCGTCCGCCTGGTCCATCAACCGGGTCAATGCCTCACAACGGATCTTGCGGGTGGATCGGTCCAGACGCACCATGGCAAATCCT
Organism: Verrucomicrobiota bacterium; assembly: GCA_003402735.1. GTDB lineage: Bacteria > Verrucomicrobiota > Verrucomicrobiia > Verrucomicrobiales > DEV007 > V1-115. The sequence continues at coordinate 19,758 of QQNE01000049.1, read as the reverse complement.
CCAGGAGGCTGTCCTCCGGGAACCGGACCGGGCTGGCCCACCGCCACCACAGTGATCGGATTGCGCAGACCATCCACGTGTTGCCCCATCCAGAACGGTTGCCCAGATTCGCGTCCGCCCCCCGAAGAGCGCGGCTTCCAGAACCGGGTCTTCGGGGGCGCAAGCACCGGAACGGCATAGGAATGCACTGCGTCGTCGTGCGTTTCGAGCCCGTGCCGGATGACCGAGGGCAGACCGCCATCCAACGCCAAGTGAAAGGCACCGGCCTTCCGGAGGACCTGCAACGCCAACCGCCGCCCGGATTGCGGCCAACCGTTTGCGGAGAGATCCGCTCCGACCGGAGCCAGGTCCGGCCCCTGATTCGTCGCCATCTGCGCCAACAAGGCCCCGGACAGCGCCACCTTCAAATCCGTCTGCGTCCAATCCGCCGCCCAACGCTCCAGAAACGCCATCTGCCGGTCCCCCCAAAGTTTCAGACCGGGCAGGTCCAACTGGCGCGGGTCCAAGCCGACATCGGAAACCAGTTCGGGCCGGTCATCCTCCGGCAACGGCAGCCCGATCCCCTGGCAACCCGATTTCCATTTGTGATCCTCGATCACGGCAAACCCAATCCGTCCATACGTCATCTCCGTGAAAAACACCGGAAGCCCCTGCTGCACCGGGGCGGGCTCGACCGGATCCGGAAGGTGGCTGGTCTGAGTGCGTTGCACCACCTGCACAAAGGAGGCCGGATGCACATAACCGCCAAGCGTCTCCTTCAACGCCGGGCGCCCACCTTCCCCCCAAAGCGACTCCTGAAAGACATCCCCCGGCCCGGGCAGAACCACGCAAGGCATGTCCCGGGTCAACTCCCGAAAGGAGGCGTGCCAGAGATACCATCCCTGCAGGTAGTCGAGCGTCATCCCCGTGGCATCCACGCCCTGCCTCCACATCCCCGGTGAAGCCTGACCGCCCGGGAAAAACAACAGATCCGGTTTGGCTTCGCCGACCGCCCTGACCAAGCTCCGCATCCCTGCGGATGCCGCCGGGACCGCCTCGGTCAACAGGGCGCCACTCCCCGCCATCGCCGCCACATTCAATTCCATTCGGTCCACCGGATTGCGGCGAACCGTCCCTCCCCAGGTGTGCTCGCCATAAACCAGGCGGTAGGCCACGTCTTCGCCCTCCCGCCAGTTCGGCACCCGGAACGTCGCCGTCCATCCGGGCGACTCGATCACGCTCTCTCCAATCGTTTCCCAAACTCCCTGGCGCGCCGTTTCCAAAAAGACCCGGTCCGGATCGTCCGCCCCCATCGGAAGCAACTGCGCGGTCAGCTTGAGCACCCCGCGGCTCAAGGTGTGCATCGCCCCCGCGACCGGACCAAAATGGGCACGATGATCCGTCACAAGCCGCGGTCCCTCCATCCGCAAGCTGAGGAGACGGGTGCCCCCGGTGGCATAAAAGGAGATCGGCCCGCTCACACGGCCCCCGTCCACGATCTCCATGCCTTCCGAAAGTTTGGCACCCGAAAGATCGAAAATCGTGCTCCGGATCGACAAAGCCCCGCCCTCCTCGGTTCCCTCAATCCGGAGCCTTCGTCCACCGACCGCGACCGCGCCGTCTGCCCGTGCCTCTCCCGCTTCCCGGCCCAGGGTCACCGTCCCGTCCCGTCCGCACCCAACACTCCAACCGCTCTCCCCATCCCCAAACCGGATCCCCGTCTCCACCGGTCGCGCCGCCTCAAAGCGAAGCTCGATGACAAAACCGCCCGGCCCCGCGCCCAATCGCTGCGTCAATACACGCACCAACTGTGGCCCCGTTTCGTCCGGTCCGGCCACGCATTCCGCCCCCCCTTCGCGCACCCGCCAAGCCGCCAAACGCTGCGGCCAATAATCCTCCCCCAACCACACTCGGGCAGATTCACTCTCCCAGGCGGACTGAAATTCCCCCGCCCCGAGCGTGGCCACGCCACCCCCAAGCACCCAACTGCTCAGCCCAACCGCCAAACCACACCGGAACCTGGCCAGAAGGATTCTGAGAATGGAAACCGATTGCATCAGGTCTTTTGGGACATCCGTCCGTTGCCGTCGCTCAACGAAAACGAAGCAACCCAGCGACGATCTCTTCCGCCAGAATCTGGCGATACCACGACGCCTGGCATCTCTGATTTTCCCAACGATTGCTGATGAATCCGCACTCCACCAGAATCGCCATCCCTTTGGTATCCCGCAACACCTTCAGGCTGTTGCGTTTGACCCCCCGGTCCCGGGTGTTGAGCTTTCTCATCAGGTGACTGTGCACCACCTGGGCCAGACGCATCCCGCCATCGCTCAAAAAATAGGTTTCCACCCCGGTGATCTCCCCGCTCATCGTCGCGTTGAAGTGCAACGAGATAAAGACCGCGTCCCGATGCCGGTTCGCCATTTCAGCCCGTTCTCCCAGCTCCACATAGACATCCGTACGACGCGTCATCACGGTCTTGAACCCCCGATCCTGCAAAATCCGCTCCATCCGCAACCCGAGATCCAGCGTCAGCTCCTTCTCTTGCACCCCGAACCACTCGGAACCGGGATCGATCCCGCCATGCCCCGGATCGATCACCACCGTGTCAAAACCCCAGCCCAAACCGTGCCCGGTCAGCCAGAAGAGAACCGTCATGACCACGCAAACCGCGCGGCCCGGCCGAAGGCTCCAAAGGGCTTTGCCCGGTTGCCACTGGAAGTTCCAACCCACCATCCGGAATCCGCCCATCTCACCGCCAAATCGAACCGGAGTCAATCGCCGAAACAGCCCCGCTCCCGCAGAACTCGGGCAAAACTCTCGACCTCCTCCAAACGATGGTCCGCGCTCAAGGAAACCCGCAGGCGCGCCGTCCCTTTCGGCACGGTGGGAAATCGGATCGCCGGAACATGATGCCCACGGTGCCGCAGGGCCTCGCTCCAAGCCAACGCCGCCTCCGCCTCGCCCACCACGACCGGACGGATCGGACTCGGATCCAGCCCCGTCCGCCCCAACGCCTGGTCCAGCGCCGCCACGTTCTCCCAAAGCAGCGCCCGCCGCCGCGCCCCTTCGCTCCCCTGAATCATCCGCAACGCACAACGCGCCGCTTCCGCCACGGCGGGAGGCGGGGCTGTCGAGTAAATCCAGCCACGCCCCGCATTGATCAAGAGATCGATCCAGGCCCGGCTTGCACACAGGTATCCCCCGGCCAATCCCAACGCTTTGCTCAAAGTTCCCATGCGCAGCTCGACCCGATTCCCCAACCCCAACTCCTCCACTCGCCCTTCCCCTTTCGGCCCGTAAAGCCCCACGCCATGCGCTTCGTCGATCAGCAACAACGCCCCCGCCTCCTCCTTGAGCGCAACCATGCCCCCCAAATCTCCAAAGTCTCCGTCCATGCTGTAGACTGACTCCGCCACGATCAGGATCCGGCCTCGCGCATCGATCTGACGACGCGCCCATCGCAGATGCGAACGCAGCTTCTCCAGATCGTTGTGGGGAAAGACCCGGATCGCGGCCCCGCTCAACCGCGCCCCATCGATGAGGCAGGCGTGACAAAGCTTGTCCAGAATGACGACATCGCCCTTCCCGACAATCGCCGGAATCGCGCTGACCGCCGTCACGTAACCACTGCTGAAAGTGAGCGCCGCTTCGGCCCCTTTGAAAGCCGCCAATTCTTCTTCCAAGGCGAGGTGGGAGGGCCGCGTGCCCACCACCAACCGGGAAGCTCCCGCGCCCGCGCCCAACCGTCCCACCGCCTCGGCAAAGGCCCCCTGCAACTCCGCCGAATTCGCCAGCCCAAGATAATCGTTCGATGCCCAGTGCACCAGCCGTTGCCCGTTCAACAGGCATTCCATCGAGCCCGGGACCGGCTCAAAAGAACCAACCTGACGCCACAGCCCCCGCGCCCGAATCTCCGCCAGTTCCTCCTCAGGCGTGCGCATTACCTTCCCGACCCACCAGCAGTCAACCTCAATTGGTTGCCACCGTCGCCCCCTGCGGCACCCCGAGAGCCCAGTGCAGCAAATCCCTCGAGTCGTTCCAGACATCCGGGACTTGGCTTCCCAAGACCACCACTACCGCTCGCCTCAACCCCCGTTCGCCGGAGGAGACCAGGCAACGCCCCGCCTCAGACGTGTAACCAGTCTTCAACCCCGAACAGTAGGGAGACATCCGCAAGACCCTGTTCGTGTTCACGATCAACGCGTCCTTCCCATCCGCCATCGGAAAAACCATCTCCCGGGTCCGAGTGATCCGGTGCAATTCCCCGTGATTCAACGCTGCCGTCGCCAGGATCGCTAGGTCGAAGGCGGTGGAATATTGCCCGGGGGCATCCAGCCCGTGGGGCGTGGCAAACCTCGAATTGCGCATTCCCAGCTGGGCCGCCTTCATGTTCATGCGCGCCACAAACGCCGCCTCACTCCCGGCCGTGGTCCGCGCCAAACAGGCGGCGATGTCGTTGCAACTCCGCACCATCATCGCTTCCAACAGATCCCGACGGCGGTAGCGCTGCCCGGCCCGAATTCCCATCTTTGCCGGTTCCACCGCCGCATCGGACGCCGCCACCGTCACCCATTCGTCCATGCGCCCGGACTCCAACACCACCAGGGCCGTCAGCAGCTTCTGCGTGGAGGCCACCGCTCGCCGCACATGCGCATTTTTTTCCAGCAGCACCTGTCCATTGCGCGGATCGATCACAATGTAGGCGGCGGCACCGACCTGTGGCGGGCTCCCCAACGATACCGGCGCGAAGTTCGCTCCCACGGCAGGCGGCGCGGAGACTGGGGCGGTCCCCGGCCCCGAAGTTCCACTGGGCGCCGAACACCCTGCGAACGTTGCTCCCACCGCCAAAACGACCACTCCTCGGATGACAGATTGCCAAAACATCACTTTCTCGGTTTGCCACTTGCATTCGCCCCAGACGCCCGGCCGCGCAAGGAAGAAGCGGCGGCCGGCTTTGGAACCGGGTTCACCGGTTTGGGAGAAACAGCGGGGACAGGGACCGGCACCGGGGCAGGGCTGACTTCGGGACCCGAAGTCGCTTTCGGCTCCCCCGGCGGATCTGGAACCACCGGCAAAACGGGTGCCCCGGGCGCAGCCCCTCCCACCGTGGAATTCAATTTCTGCTCGATGACCGGATCCGGCTTGGCCCCAAACTCCAGGGCCGCGTAGTAATGCCTCCTCGCCAACTCCACAAGCGGCGGCATCCGGTCGAGATACATCACCGCCAAATTGAAGTGCGCGTCCGAATACGCCGGATCGAGGGCGATGGCCCGCTGCAACTCCGTCTCCGCCCCGCTCGCCCATCCCAACCCGCGGATCACCACCCCCATGTAATTGTGGGCCCTCGGGTCCCCCGGATCCGCGTGCAACGCCCGGGCAAACGCACTCAACGCCAAGTAGGACTGCCCCCGACCGTGTTGAATCAACCCGATCGTCAACCAATTCTGGGCGATCGCCGGAGCCGCTCGGGTCGCGCGCTCCAGATAATCCAACGCCGCTTCCAAGTTCCCCAAACGAAATTCCACCGCCCCCAGATTGCTCAACGCGAGCGGATTCTCCGGAGCCATCTGCAGCAGCTGCAGGTAGGCTTTCTTCGCCTTGTCCCATTCCATGTCCGCAGAGGCCATCGCCCCCTCTTTGGCGATCGCCTCCGTCCCCGCTGGCAAAGCCCCCACCTCCGGAGCATTGACGCCGATCTGCAAACCGGTGGGATTGCTGGTCGGCTTCGGAATCACCGACTCCGGCAACGGCTCGACCTCCTCGGCGGCCATCGAGAGAGAGCAGCCTGCCAAAGCCGCCAAAACGGCGGAAAACAGGGGCCAAATCCGCAAATCACATTTTTCGAAAATTCTCATTGCACAGACCGTGCGCGCGAGTAGTGTTCATGGGAATATGAATCTTACTGAACGCCAACAAGAACTCTACAACTTCCTCAGGGATTACTCACGCGAAACAGGTATTATGCCTTCAACGCGGGAAATCCAGAAGCACTTTGGCTTTTTGAGCCAAACTGCCGCCGTCAGTCACCTCCGCGCCTTGGAGAGAAAGGGAGTCATCCAGCGTCTCGCCGGCAAGGCCCGCGCCGTGATCTTCCCAGAAGAACTTGGCATGCGGCTCTCTGACCTGCTCACCATCCCGGTCTTCGGCAACATTCCTGCGGGACGCCCGGAAGAAGCCGCCTCACTCAAAGAGGGCACCGTGACCGTGGACCCCTCCAATCTGGGGCTCTCAACCTCCGCCAAAACCTTTGCCCTCAAGGTCCGGGGAGATTCCATGATTGATGCCCACATCGTGGATGGTGATTTGGTCATCCTTGAATCGCGCGAACCGCGGAACAAAGATATTGTCGCCGCTCTCATTGACGGAGAGACCACTCTCAAGCGATACGTTGAAGAGAACCGTCGCACCTTCCTTCGTGCCGAAAATCCGCGCTACCCCGATCTCATCCCCGCTGCGGAATTGATCATCCAAGGAGTCATGGTCGGACTCATGCGCACCGGTCGCAAGGCCTGAACCTCACTCAACCCCGCATTGACTCCCCATGCCTCCACGATGATCTCCTGACCTGATGCCGCCTCGCTCCAAGCTCAACGTAGCCATCCTCGGCCATCGTTTCATGGGCCGCGCCCACTCCAATGCATGGCACCAGGTGAGTCGCTTCTTCGATTGCCCGTTTGAGCCTGTTCTCAAATTGGCTTGCGGAAGCGATGCTTCTTCCCTCGCTGCTTTTGCCGGGCGCTGGGGCTGGGAGGAGACGGAGACGGATTGGCGCAAGGTGGTGGAACGCAAGGATATCGATGTCATCGACATCGCTTTGCCCACGTTCCTCCACGCCGAGGTGGCAATCGCCGCCGCTCAGGCCGGCAAACACATCTTCTGCGAGAAACCGTTCGCCATGAACCTGGCGGAAGCAGAACGGATGTTGTCAGCCGCTCGCGCGGCGGGAATCGTTCACTACCTGAATCACAACTACCGCCGTTGTCCCTCCGTCATGCTCGCCAAACAATTGATCGGGCAGGGCAGGCTCGGAAAAATCCGTCAGTGGCGTGGGGCCTATCTGCAGAGTTGGCTGGTTGATCCGGATCAACCGGCCGATTGGAAACTTCGCAAGGCGTCGGCCGGGGCCGGGCCCCTGTGGGATCTCGGTTCTCATGCGATCGACTTGGCTCAATTTCTTGCCGGAGACATCACCCGCTTGGTTTGCCATGCCAAACAGTTCATCAACCAGCGTCCCCTGGCTTCCTCCCCAGGGACCCTCGGAGCTGTGGATGTGGAGTGCGCCGCCAATCTCATGTTTGAATTCGGAGAGGACGGGATCGGAACCATCGAAACCACCCGTTATGCGACAGGCAGGGAAAACCATCACACCTTCGAAGTTTACGGAGATCTGGGAGCTCTTTCCTGGGACCTGGAGGACATGAATCGTCTTCAGTTCTTTGATGGGTCCGACGAACCATCTTCCCGGGGATTCCGCAACATCCTGGTCACGGATCCAACCCATCAATATGCCAAAAACTGGTGGCCTCCCGGACATATCATTGGCTACGAACATTCCTTTGTGCATGCCGTGGCGGATTTCCTCTCCGCAATCGCGGACCCCGCTTCTGGCACCTTGCGACCGGACTTCCACGATGGCGTCCGAATCACCCGGGTGTTGGAGGCCTCCCTGCGCTCGGCCGACTCCGGGACTTGGGAGAATGTGAACTGACACCACCCTGTTCATGACTTCCTGATCACCGCCCCCACCTCATCCCCGAAATCTCCGTCCCGCCACAAATTCAGGCGGCAGCCAGAGGCCCCGCCCTTCCCCCTGCCCGCATCTGATCTCTCTTATGAAAACACACGGTTCGGGACGGTTTCACTCGATGTCTTTCCCCGGTTGTTCGGGAGGGGGGCTGCAAGGCTTTCGGCCCCCCCGCCACAACCCCTATTGATTTTTTGCGGCCTGAAATGCTAAGGTCACTCCCTCCCCCTTCTCGAATGCGCCCCAGCCGGTTCCTCTACATCGTCCTGCCGCTCAGCATCCTGACCGCCATCGTCCTCTGGTTTGCGCGAGACCAAGTGGCGGACGCCGTGCGTCCCGCTCGCTTCGCCTTTCTTTTGCAGCAATCGGAGCGGGCCATGCAGTCCGGCGATACCCTGACAGCGCAGCGCCTCGCTCGGAATGCTTGGCAGTTGCAGATGAACGACCTCTCTTCCCTGCACCAGTTGATGATGCACGCCCGCAAACTCGGCCTCGGCGACTTGTTGGAAATCACCGTCCTCGTCTTTCACCACCCCGAATCGACCGTTGCCCAGCAACAAGAAATTCTGCGTTGGCTGCTGGACCGGGGAGACGTGGCCACCTTTGCGGACCTCCACCAAAACATGGGCGGACAACGGCGGGGAGAGCCTGAGACGCGGCTTCTCCAAGCCGAATGTCTCGCCCGCCAGGGCCGACTCCTCGAGGCCGTGGAGGAGGCCCGGTCCGTGGCGGATCTGCCCGCGACCTCTGAAGAGGCGTCGCTCCTGTTGACCTCCTTGCTTCCTCGGCTCGAAGGCAACCCGCTCGCCGCCAAACAGGCCCTCGAGCGCGTTGCGCTGCTTCTCAGGGGAAAAAACCAGAAGCTGGCGTTGCAGGCTTGGCGCAACTTGCGGCTCCTTCCCCAGGAGGCGCGCGATCCCGACCCAGAATTTGATGTCCGCAAATGGATCGAGGCCCAGCCAGAAGCCACCGCCGAGGATCGCCTCCTCAGCCGCCAGATCGAACTCACCCGGTTGCCGATTGCGCAACGTCCCCAGGCCTTTGAAAGCGTCGTGGAAGAATTTGTGGCGGATCCGAGCGCAATCCCGGCCCTGGTTCGCTGGTTGCTTGAGAACGGGATGCCGGCCAAGATCCTGGAATTGCCAGAGGGACCGATGCGTGGGGATCTCGGTCTCTTCAGCGCCCGGCTCCAGGCCTATATCGATACCAACCGCCTGACGGAGGCCGAGCGATGGATCGCCACCCCGCACCCTGAGATGAGTGCGGTCTTGCTCACGAGTTTGAAAGCCGCGTTCGCTTCCAAAGCGGGACGCCGGGTGGAAGCGACCAGTTTGTGGCAACAGGGACTGGAACAAGCTCGCTCCTTTGAGAAGTTCGGCGATTGCGCAAGCATCCTGGCCGTGGCGGACCGCTTTGAAGAGCGAGAGGTCGCGGCTCGTGCCGTCGAAATCATCCTCAAACTTCCCGCAAACGAGCTTCCCTCGAGCCAATCCCTGGAATTTTTGGAGTTGCGTCTGGGAGATCGACCGGAACTGTTGCGTCGATTCTGGGAGGATCTCCTCCGCTTCCGCCCCTCTGATCCCATCGCGGCGGAACACGCGGCCTTTTTCCAGGTGATCGCCAAGTCGGATCCCGGCTCCACCCCGGGGAGCCAACTCACCAAGCCCCTGGTGGAGACCCATCCAAAAGTGCTTCGGTTCCGCAGCACCCATGCCATGTGGCTCATGCGGGAAGGCAAGGACGCGGAAGCGGTCTCTGTGCTCAGGGAAGCTCCGGTGAACTGGAACGAGGCTCCCGACTGGGACCGCGCGATCTACACCTTGGCGCTTTATCGGGCCCACCATGTCCGCGACGCTCAGGCACTGGAGCAGGGCCTGCAATTTGATCGAATCAGCCCACTGCGGCGCGAGATTCTTTCCCACCTGTCCAAGGTTCCCGGTTCAGCCTTTCTTCTTGCAACCCCGTGAAACTGCGCGCTCCCCTTGTCGGCTGCCTGAGTCTGTTGTGGATGGTGGCCCTTCCCTTCGGTCCACTCCAGGCCCAGGCTCCTGTCCCGGTTGCCCCCACAGAGCCCGTCGCCAAGCCGAATCAGGCCTCTCCGGAGCCCCTGCCTCCCCCGGCCTACTCCACCAGCCTGCCCTCCTCACCCGCGCCGGCCAAGACAGAGATCGCCACTCCCGATCTCGGCTCCAACCCAGCCGACCCGGAATTGGAGGCCCTGACGAAGCGGGCCAACGAGGGCGACGCGGTCGCTGCGCTGCAACTGGGAAACCGATTCCTGGCCTCGGGAAATCCCACCATGGCCTCCACGTTTTACCAGACCGCGGCACAAGCCAACCAAGTGGAGGCCCAGGAAAAACTGGCGCTCTTGCTCCTCTCGTCGGAAAACCCCGCATTTTGGCCCAGCGGTCACAGTTGGCTCGACAAAGCGATCCAGGGAGGATCCGTGGTCGCCATGGAGAAACAGGCTCTGGTGCTTCTCAACGGGAGCAACGGTCGGGAGCGCTCGGTTGATCAAGCCGTCCGACTGCTCAACCGCTCCCGCCAACTCCCCGGAGCCAAGGAGACCTTTTTTGTCCTCGGCAATCTTGCCGCCCAAGGCATTGGCATGCCGCGGGATGGGGCCATCGCCCTGGCCCACTTTCAGGAGGGAGCACAGCGCGGCTCGCTTCCCTGCCTCATCGCTCTGCACAAACTCTACCGGGAGGGCACCATTGTCCCCAAGGACCCGGCGAAAGCGGAACAACTGGGCAAGCAAGCCAGCGATCAGGGGGACTCGGAGGCCGCTTACCAGATGGCCATCTATTTTGAGACCTTCAAAGACGCGGCCAATCCGGATTGGAAAGAGTCGGGGCGCTGGCTCAAGATTGCGAGCGATCGAGGCTCTGGCGGGGCGACCACCCGTCTCGCCACCTATGAATTGAACGGAAAACTGGGAAAGCCAAACGTGACCGAGGCCATCCGGCTCTATCGATTGGCCGCCCAACAGGGCGATGCGGAAGCCTGTTTCCAACTCTCGGGCCTTTACCGTGAAGGCAACGGGCTCCCTCAGGACGCGGTTGCCTCCGCCGGATGGTGTCGGCTCGCTGCGGAACGCGGTCTCGGCATGGCCCAAAACGAATACGGCATCATGCTGGTGAGCGGGGCCGGTCTCACCCGCAACCCGGCCGAGGCCGCGCAATGGTTTCAGCGGGCGGCTCAACGGAAGATTCCGGCAGCCCTCTTCAATCTCGCGGCCCTCAATGAAAATGGTCTCGGGATGCCAGCCAACCCAGCCGAAGCCCTCCGTCTCTACGAAGCCGCAGCCAAGGAGAACCATGTGGGTGCCCAGAACCGGCTCGCTGTGCTTCTCGAGAATGGCGCGGTCACGGGAGCCCGGGACCCGGTCGGAGCCGCCTATTGGGGGGAACGAGGTGCCCGCAACGATCCCAAATCTGCAGATTTGGCCAAACGCTTGCGGGCCGCGCTGAGCGCCGATCAGCAGGGAGAATTGCAGCGTCGCCTGGAGGCGGCGGGTGTCGGATCGGTCGGCGGCTAAAAAAATATTAAAAAAAACTCCTCGGCTCGCGTCTCAGAGCTTGATCTCTACGGCGCTTTCCTGCAAATACTTCACTTCTTCGCGCTATCAGCGAGAATCCCCTGATTTTTCAATCATCCCCATGCTCTCAACCCTGTTTTCCCTCCAACTGACCGCCATGGTCTCCGCCCTCGGCCTGAACACCGATGAGTGGGACAAGCCGAGTCCTGCCATCGTAGCCCAGGTGCAAGCCATCTCCGACGCCATGGCGGCCGCAGCCAAAGGCGAGCAACCGAAGACCACCCTTCAGGATGCGATCAACGCCATCAAGGATCTCGCGGACAAGAACAACGACAAGGACGCCCAGTTTTCCATGGGTCTGTTCCTGCAACAGAGCAATCAGCCCGGTTCGGTGGAGCAGGCGCTTGAATATTACAAGAAGGCGGCCGCGAGCGGTCAGCTCCACGCCATGAACAACTGGGGCTTCATCACGGCGGCGTCCACCCAGGACGAGGCCAAGGTGAAAGAGGGCATCGCCTCCATCCGCGCTGCGGCAGACAAGGGCTTCAACGCGGCCCGCCGCAACATGGCCGCCATCCTCCTCCGAGGCATGGCCGGAGAGAAGCAGGATCCCGCCGCTGCGCTCAAGCTCCTCGAGAGCGCCGCGGGCAGTAAAGATGACCAAGCGCAATTCGAGCTCGCCCAGTTCTACCTCGGCGGTGGCGGTGAAACCATGAAGGACGACAACAAGGCTTGGGATTGGCTCAACAAGGCCGCCGACGCCGGAAACCCCAACGCCCTTGCAACCCTCGGTTCGGTGCTGTTCGACGGCAAGAAGTTCGGTGCCAAGGAGATCAAGGCCGACGAAAAGCTGGCGGTCGAGAAGTTCACCAAACTCGCGGACCAAGGCGTGCCCGCTGGGTTGCGCACCATGGCTGAGCTTCACCAAGGCGGTTTGGCGGGAGTTCCCAAGGATTTCACCAAGGCGCTCGACTACTTCGTGAAGGCCGCTCAAGGGAATGACGCTGTCGCCCAAGTCCGTTTGGCCTCGTTCTACGATGCCGGTGTCGACCTCGACCCGAAAGACACCAAGATCGAAGTCGCTCCAAACGCGGCGGCGGCGCTTGAACTTTACCGTCTCGCAGCTCAAAACGGAGTGCCTCTCGCCGTTTACAACGTCGGAACCTTTTACGAGTCGGGTCGGGCCGTGGACCGGGACATGCAGAAGGCCTTTGCCTTCTTCCTGCAATCCGCCGTCGATGGATTCCTTCTCGGCATGCAAAAAGCCGGGGTCTACTACCTGAACGGCGCCGGCACCCTTCGTGATCCCGTGGCCGCCACCAGTTGGTTCACCCGCACCGCTGCCGCTGGTTTGCCCGAAGGTCTCCTGAGCTTGGGCCTGATGGCTGAAAACGGGCTCTTCATGGGATCGACGGATACCACCCCCTTCCGCACCGCTGCAGACCAGTATCAAAAGGCTGCGGATGCTCCCTCCGCCGGGGACGAAATCCGTGTCGAAGCCCTCCTTCGCCTCGGAGGACTCTACGCCCGCGGCCTCATGGTCGCCGCCGGTTCTCAGGCTCAGCCAGAACCAGACAAGGCTTACACCTACTTCAAGCAAGCGGCTGATCTGGCACCGGCCAACACCCAACTGAAATCGATCGTCGATGAGACCGCCAAGCAGCTCACCGCCGATCAACGCACCAAGGCTGATGCCGCCGCCGAGCAGATGAAAAAGGATCGTGAAGCCAAGAAACAAGCTGCCCTGAGTGGTGCGGGCCAAGCTTCACCTGCCGCCGCTGCCGCTGCCGCCACCCCGGCCCCGGCTGCCACCACCCCGGCCGCCACTCCGTCGACCCCCACCACCGCTCCGGCTGCTCCGGCTTCGCCCTCCGCGCCCCCCGCAGCTGAGCCGACCAAAAAGCCGTCGGGCGGTTTCCGGATCCCCGGCCTTGGCGGGAACTGATCACGGCGGGTTCCGCATGCCGGAACCGCCAAACTCCGAAACGACGAGGGTCGCGCGACAGGTTCCGCGACCCTTTTCCTTTGGAGGACCTTGGCACGCTTGATTTGGCGAACCGCAACTGCCGCTCCCTGCCCGTTGGCGAGTTCTCCCCACCCCGGGCGCCCGAACATCGCGGGACGGGCGGACCACTCTCAGGCCCCAGCCCCGATCAATTCTGCCTCCCGAACGTTTTCCCCAGCCTCGGTCCCTTCACCACACAGCGGATTGAACCTGGAAGAATGGAAAGCCACTTCGCAATTGCGTCCGAAGGAGGGATTCACGATTTCCTCGAGGAGAAAGCCGAGTCCGAGGATTCCGGTGACGCCGCTGGGGAGTTCACCCATCCAACGAATGGTGTAGGTCTCACCTTCCACGGGAACAAAATCCCCCCATTCATAGAAATGAGCGGGGAATTTCCCGTTCACACACACCACCCGTTGTCCCACATACCAGTCCATGGACACGACTCCCCGGTAGTTTAACGCGTTCCGGCTCCGCAAGGAACCAAAAAATCTTCATCTCGATTTTTCCTCTTCGTGATATGTTCGAGGCTCCCGGCTAGGTTCCACCATGAGCGCCTCGATCATCTGCTTTGCCAATATCAAGGGAGGGGTTGGCAAAACGACCCTGACCATCAACGTGGCACACACGCTGGCCGAAGAATGGGAGCAACGCGTCCTGGTGGTGGACATGGATCCGCAGATCAACGCGACCACCGCACTGCTTCCCTACGCCGAAACCGAGAAAATCCGCAGGGAGTCCGGCTCGGTCTACGGATTTTTCTCCAAGGTGGACAACCTGCGCGCCATGGATCCGAATCTTTTGCAACCCCGCCCCGTCAAAGCCGCCCCCACCGGGAAAGGGTTCGACCTGATCCTCGGGTCTCTGGACACCGCGTTTCTCGAATTGCGACTGCCCGGAGAAGTCCCTGGCCTCAACATCAACGGCCTCAAGAATGGCCTGCAAACCGGCGGGTTTTTGGACCAATACGACCACATCCTCATCGACACGCCGCCCACACCTTCCTTCTACCTCGTCGCCTCGCTTAAGGCCGCCTCACACTTTGCGATTCCGACCCGGTTCGACCACCTGTCCATCCAGGGCGCCGGGCTCCTTGGTCGCGTCTACCAAACCTTGCGCGATCACCGCGATTACGCCATCACCGCCAAACCGCTCGGAGTGATCCTGACCCTGATGCAAAACGACGCCCAGACAACCCAGGGAAGGGAAATCTTGGAGGAAATCCGGAACAGGGCCGATCTCGGGGACGACTTTTTTCACCTCTTCGAAGGGAGCCTCCCGCTTTGCGCCGCCATCGGCCGAGCCCAAATCGAGCATAGGCTCATCAGAGAGTTGCCTCCCCGTGGTCCGGTCAAGAAGGCGCAGACGCAACTGCTGCGGATCACCAACGAGTTATCCCGCAGGCTCAGGGGCTCGGCACCCGTTACGGCATGAGCACAACAGATCCAGCCATCGTCGCGGCCCGTGAGTTGCGGCTCCTGTTCCGCAGTCATCCCGACGTCTCCCTCGAGGCCTTGGCGGCCGCCCTGCAACCAGTCGCTCCATCCCCCGGCCCCACGTCGGACTCCTGGAACAGCCAAATCTCCGTCATCCTCACCTGCGCCGCCGCTTTCGGAAACCGCCAACTCTTCCCCTCCAAACAGGCGGCGCTCAGGATCCTGTCCGAGGAATTGGGGATTCCCTCCCACTGGACTGATCCGACCTGGAACCAAATGCCGGATATCGCCGCCGCCGCGCTGCTGCGTCACGGACCAGCCAAAGCGGAAGAACTGATGCGGCGCTACCATCTTCCATCCGCCGATGCCCCGAGGCCCCGCCGCAGAACCCGGTCCTCTGAGACGGTGGATGCCACCATCGGCATCCTCAGGGCGCAACATACCTGAAAAATAAGGAAACAATCTTCCCTCCCCAACATGTTTGCCTCCCAAGACCCTCTGGAAGTCCTCAAGACCTTCCACTCCCACGAGAACTGGGAACCGAATTCGGTCAACACCCGGGTGTGGCCGCTTCTCATCCCCTCCGTCGCGTTCGCCGAAAGCCTGTATGAGATCTCGGCCTCGTCGGAGCATCATGCGGAACACATCCCCGCTTCCGAGCGCAGCTGGGCCGGGACGGCTCTGGCTCGCGCCGGGAGATTGCTCCTCCAAGCGCTCGGACACACCTACAACGGGGACTACGTGAGCGCGTGCTCGGAATATCGGCACGGCGTGGAATCGCTGTTCCAATCGACCTATACGTATGACGAAGTCTGGGCAAGGTTGGATCACCGAAGGGGAGGGCAACCGGCGAACCAGAGACACAAACCGACTCCGGCAGACTATCGCAGAGTCCTGTGCAAGGATCCGGCCACGAAGTCATATTCCAGCCGCCTCTACCGTGTCTACGACACACTGTCCAAAAAGCACCACAACATGGCGCCGGATGAAACGATTCATGACCACCTTCCCCACAATGTCCTGAAGGGCGACTTCGAGAAGGCATCGAAGCTCGCCAACCTCATGACCCGAGGAAACCTCGCTGCCGGCGAAATCATCCGGCACCGCCTCCACCCGTTGTTCATCGCCGCAAGTTTGGACCGGACGGCCAGGTTCGATGGCAGCCTCGCCAAGCTCAAGGAACTGGCCACCTGACTCATTTCTTCTTCCCAGCCCCGGCTGCGGGCACCTGTCTCACAACTTTCTCACCCGGCTTCGGCAAGGTCGCCTTCACCGCTTCCCAGTTCGGGTTCAGCGTCGCGGCCCGAACCGTGAAGTTGCGCCACTGGATCGACTGCCCCGCCGCCGTGAAGCCCGGCGCCACTTTTGGCGTGGCGAACAGCGGATCGCTGCCCCAGGCGACCAGATCATCCACCTGCCCCAGCAAGACATCACCCACCAATTCCAGGCGGATCTTGTGCCACGTGCCCGGCTCGAACTTGGCCGGAAACACCGCAAACGTGATCGCCTTGTCCGGTCCCGCATGATCGTTGTCATCCCGGCGCACTGTCACCAAGTTGGGCGTGATCGCGATGCGCGCCATGTGATCCTTCTCCGCGTTGATGCTCAGGGTCGTCGACTTCGCCCCGGAAAAACAGAATTCCGCCTCGATGACAAAGTCGGTAAACTTTCGGTTGAGACGAATCACCGCCCCGTGCTTGTCCTCGGGCAATTCGGAGCCGCGCAGGGACCCATCGGCACTCTCCCACTTGCCTTTGGCCGCTTTCCATTCCGGCCCGGGAGCTTCCGCGAGCTTGTTTTCGTAGAGGATGGAACCGGGAATGGCCAGCTTCGGTTCTTCGGCAAGCAACGGAGAGACGAGCAGGCCAACAGCCACAAAAGTCAGGTGGATCGAGATTTTCATGAGGTGCGAATTGGGAAACCGCCAGCAAGAACCCGGGAACAAGGCAAAAGTTGCGAAATTCGGAATTCGAAAGATTTCCCTTGAATAATTAATGAATATTAACATTATGGATTTACGGAAATCCGCCCATGAGCTTCATGCCTCACCATCGCTTTCCCGAGACCGTGGATGGCCTCGCCGACACGGCGCTGCGGCTCATCTCGCGACTGGTTGGTGAGGGAAAAATCGAGGAAACTCTCGGAATCCGTCAGGCCCTGGAACCTTTGCTGCTCCGGCACCGGGAGTATTTGGCGCTTCGTGCTGAGCCGGGCAAAGTTCTGGTGCCGGCCGTGCATCGGGCGGAGGCGGCGCTGCTCCGTTTCATCGGCCAGTGCAAGGCGGCGCTTCGCCCGGAGCTGGGGCCTCGTTGGAATCCGCGCTGGGCCGAGGCGGGTTTTGAGGGTGGCAATCTTGCCGTGCCCGGGTCATTCCGAGGTCGGAAAGAGCTGCTGCTCAAGCTGAGAGCTTTCCTGAGGGCCCGACCGGAGTTGCAAGAGCCCGTTGCAAACGTCGCTCCAGCCCGCGCCGACCAGTTGCTGGAATCATTGCAGGCGGCCCGGAACACCTTGCGCGGCCACGCGGCGAGACAGCGTGCCGCCCGGCTGGCGCGGGAGAAAGCCTGTTCGTTGCTGCGCAAGCGGCTCCGGAGTGCCCTGCGTCGTTCCGGCGGGCTGCCCGTTTGAGCCGGAGGGAAACTCTGGCCCCCGGCCGGTCCCGCGCTACAATGAGGATGCGATGACCGCCTCACGCGCCCGACCCTGGAACGCTCTCTTCCCTCCCCCGGCCCGCCTTGCGGCACCACTGCTGGTGTTGGTGTTTGGGGTGGCCATCCTGTTCCTGAATTATCGGTGGACGTTGGCGGATGATTTGGCCCGTGGCAGTGCCGCCCTGCGCGCCGAAGCCACGGCCACCGGACAGCGGCTGGCCCGTTTGGGCGGCAACCTTCTCACTTCGGGCGGGATTGCGGCGCTCCAGGCGGACTTGGCGGTTTCCGTGGCGGCTCCGGATCTTGCCCTGGCGGCATTTGTGGACACCGACGGCTCCATTCTCGTCAGTTCGGCCAGAGACCTGAGCAGCCGGGAGGCACGTCTCACCTTTCTCCGGGCCGCCACCAGCCTGATGCAACCGGCGGAGAGGCGGATCATGCTTTCCGAAAACGAGGAACAACTCTATGCCGCATTTCCCACCGAAGGAGCAAACTTCTGGGTCGTGCTGGTTTACGACCGCTCCGCAACCCTCGCCGCGGCCCGGACCGACGCCCTCCGCAGCCTGCAATGGTCGACCCTGGCGACCGGTGGGCTTTGCCTCACGCTCTGGGCGGTTCTGCACTACGGCTTCGCCTTGCGGATCGGACGCCTCGCCGACATGGCCCGAGATTTCGCCAACCGCCGCGCCGCGTTGGTCCCCTTGTCCGGAGGCGACGAGGTGGCCGACCTTTCTCGCGTCCTCGGGGAGATGGCCGCCGAAGTCTTGCGCCACGAGTCGGAGCGGGCGCGGATGGAAACCCAGATCATGGAGGCGGGTGAGGCGGAGCGCCGCCGCATCGGCCACGAATTGCATGACGGAATCGGTCAACGGCTCACCGCGGTCGCCCTCGCAGTCGATGGCCTGGCTCCGGTCCTGTCCGGCCAGCCGGAAGGTGCCGCCCGCGCCAGCGAAGTGGCCCGCCAGATCCGGGAAGCGATCGCGGAAACCCGACGGCTCTCGCACGGCTTGGCCCCGGTCGGTCTGGAAGCGGGCGGTCTGGCCCAGGCCCTCGAAAACATGGCCGCGGAAATTCGCTCCACCGGCGGCGTGCGCGTGGTCTTTGAAGCGGACCATCCGGCCCCGGCTTGCTCCACGGAAGTGGCCACCCAACTGTTCCGCATCGCCCAGGAAGGGTTGACCAACGCACTGAAGCACGCCCACCCGTCGGAAATCCGCATCGGGCTCCGCTCGGATGAAACCGCTTTGATTCTCGAAGTGGAAGACGATGGAGAGGGCATCCCCGCACCGCCCGCGTCAGGCGCCTCCGGAGCCGGTCTCGGATTGAGTCTGATGCGGCACCGGGCCCAGTTGCTGGGCGGAGACTTGCAGCTTTCCCCGGCCGCGGCCGGCGGAACGCTCTTGCGCTGTATGGTTCCTTGTCCGGAGACAACGTGAAACGTGCTGATCCCCCATTTCGCATCGCCCTGGTCGATGACCATCCGGTCATGCTCGACGGCTACCGCAACATGCTGGCCGGGGAGATGGACTTTGCCGTCTGCGCTACGGCGTCCAACGCGGCCGAGGCCATGAGCATGGCGGAAAGAACGGAACCGGACCTGGTGATCACCGACATCACGCTGCCGGGCCGGAGTGGACTGGACCTGATCAAAGACCTCACTGCCTGGCAACCGGACCTGCGAATCCTCGTGATTTCCATGCATGACGAAGCGCTCTGGGCGGAGCGCTGCCTCAAGGCCGGAGCCAAAGGCTACGTAATGAAGGAGAGCGATCGCGCAACGATGCTCGCCGCGATCCGCCAGGTGCTCGATGGCGGGATTTATCTCAGTCCACGTCTTGCCGCCCGCGTCATCAGCGCGTTCGCCAGCGCCCGCCCCCGCGGCTCCGAAACCTCTCCGCTGGAGAAACTCAGCGACCGCGAGTTCGAGGTTTTCCGGCTCTTCGGCGAGGGACAGACCGCCAAGGAAATCGCGGCCCGGCTCAACCTGAGCCCCAAAACGGTGGCCGTGCACCGGGACCACATCAAAGAAAAAATGGGCTACCAGACCAGTGCCGAAATGATTCGCGAAGCGGTGCGCTGGGTGCAGGTGAACGGTTGAGTGACTCCCGCCGCGTTCATCGACTCCCGCGTTTCGTTTGCACACCCCGGAGGATTGCGGCATCTTCGCCCCCTTCGCATCGATGTCCGCCAAAGCAAAATCCAAAGCGCCAACCCAGGCCCAAACCACCGTCGGCCTCATTTCCCTCGGTTGCGCCAAAAACCTGATCGACTCGGAAATCATGATCGGCTGCCTCCAAAAAGCCGGCATGGTCATGACTCCAGAAGCGGAACTGGCGGATGTCCTGATCATCAACACCTGCTCGTTCATTGATCAGGCCAAGAAGGAGAGCATCGACACCATCCTC
>QQNE01000048.1 GCA_003402735.1 Verrucomicrobiota bacterium | reverse complement strand
TCCGGTGGGCGCCAAGGCCCGGCGGCGTCGCGACCACTTGGGACGTCTGCCTTATGCCGATTGCTGGGAGACCAGCGCCGCGCCCTGGAGCGGCAAGATCGCGGTATTGGTAACCTCGCTCAATGAGGACGCATTTCCCGTACTATGCATGCCCCGGCTTTACCGCGAGAGGGCCGATGCCGAAAATAGCTTTGACGAGCTCAAAAACCAGTGGGGCTGGAACGGATATACGACACGCCAGATCGCCCCCTGCCGCCTGATGGCCAACCTTATCGCGCTGTTTTACAACTGGTGGAACCTCTACGTGCGCTTCTACGACGAAGAACACCACCGGGAAGCTATCACGAGTCGTCCCGCGATGTTGCAAGGAGTCGCCCGGCAGGTGCAAAGCGGCGGTCGGCGCACGGTGCGTGTGAGCTTACTGCATGAAAAGGGCGGCGTCATCGCACCTGCCGTCACGCTGATCAGCAGTCAGTTACACCAGATCCGCTCCATCACGGAGCGATGGAGTGTCGAGGAGCGCTGGGCGCTGCTACTGACGCGGGTTTTGCGCCGCTGGCTGGGTGGAAAATGGCTCCCCGGAGTGCCCGCCGGGGCCTCGCTGCTGCTCAGTGGATGACCCGATCATCGAAACGAGGCCGTCCGGACACCAATTCAACCCGCGGTTAGTTCGCGGTGAGGTTTTCTGCGCCCAGATGGTTACCCCATTTTCCTTTTTAGGTTAAAACGCTTGAATTGCCAGATGATATCCGTCGAATTCCGGTCGTCGGGAAGCGTTGTTTTGGCCTGTCAGTCCTTACAGTCGGATGAAGATTTTTCGTTGATAAAGGAAGCGGACCAGAAGCACAGGCAGTAGCAGCCCCAGTAGGGCAACGGCCAGGCCGCCAATTCCTTTCGCTAGGTAGGCGTCCAGAAACGCCTGCACGTTTCCTCCGCCAAGACGCGCCGCGATGGCCGGGAAGTCCACAAGATTCACGGCAAGGTAAGCCACGAGTGCGTTCGAACCGATCCAGAGGAACGGCGCGCACCATCGCTGACGTCTCCACACATCTACGAGGAGGTAAAACATGCCCAACATCATCGCGGAGAAGCCACTGGCGACGAGGCAGAATGATGATGTCCACAGGCGCTTGATGATGGGGAATTGCAGGCCCCACAGGCAGCCGAGGACGATGCCACCCGCACCCGCAGCGAGCAGCAGGGCAACCTTGCGCTTGTCGCTGATCGAACTGCTCGTGAGCAGCCAGCCGGCCATGATGCCGAACAAGGTCGTCGCCACAGCAGGCAGCGTGCTGAGGAGACCTTCGCTCGAATAGTAGAGATTGCGCTTTTTCCCCGGTAGCCAGACGGCATCCACATAGTGCGTGAGATTGCGCCCTTCCTCAAAGGTTCCGCGAGCGACGGGTGCGCCGGGTGGAAAAAGCTTCGCGAGAGGTTTTGCTTCGCTCTGCGAGCCCTTTTTGCCGATCGTGTCGTGTTTGAGGTTCACATCGGGAAAGGGCACGAACATCAGCAAAGCCCAGTATCCCGCCAGACAAGCCACCGCGGCCATCACGATGCCCTGGCGCGGCAGAAACAAATACAGCGTCGCTGCGGCGAGGTAGCACAACGCGATGCGCGGCAGAACCCCCGAGAGTTGCACATCCGGCCACGTCTGGGACAGGCCACCGTAATAGAACACCCCGATGACAAACAGCAGCAGGCTGCGCCGCACGATGCGCGTCAAGGCACCGCGCCGACCCGCCGTCGTGATGAGACGATCCATCGAGAGCACGATGGAGACGCCGATCAAGAACAGGAACAGGGGAAAGATGCCGTCGTAGAAGCGGAACCCATCCCACTCCACATGCTGGAGTTGCGTCGCCACGATCGAGGTCAAGGGCCCGTCGCCCGCCTTCTCCAGTGCCTTCGCCACCTGCTCGCCACCGATGATCCAAAACATGTCAAACCCGCGCAAGGCATCGACGGAGAGCAGGCGGGGTGAAACCGAGGCATCGGGCGGGGACACGGGCGAGGTGCTCATGGGTTTGATGGATTGTCTTCTTTGAAGCAGGTGTCTTGGTGTGAGGATAGGCGGGCCATCGCGGCTCGCCTTGCTTCACGAGAACGGGCCTCTCAGCGGCTTCGTGGCATAGGTGGTGCCGTCGGCGCCCTCCACGTCCAACGGATCGATGGCATGATGATGTCAGCAGGGGGGCGAACCCGTCATCCTGACAGCCATGCAAAATCATTCAGCCTCCAACACTACCGAACCGCCCGCCACGATCAAGCTCGGAATCGATGCCCACGCGAAGTGGTAGTGCGTCGCCCGGCAGCTCGATGGAGCCATGCCGCAGCTGGTCCAGAAGCTGACTGGCGACGGGCTGCTTCACTGAGACATTCGTGAAAGAAACTCGAACATCCAACTCTCACTCTTACAAGAGGAGAGAACACGGAAATGATGAACGACTAACCTTGGCGGAAAATCCACGCTCCACTAGACGAACCTGATCGCAGGATTTTTTTAGGGGCTATGTGCAGGGCGGAGAAAATGAGAGGTCCGAGAAGCGGAGATAAGAGGGTTGATCAAAGAGATATCGTCACGCGGTAAAACTGCCGCTCGCTCGGAGTCACGCTCATCGTGCGCGACGTCGTGGAACCCGTTGCGGTGACATCGGAGTCCGCAACATCGCTCCACGAGCTCAAATCATTGCTCCACTGGATGCGGTAGGTCTTTCCGCTCACGCTGGGCCATGTCAGCATTACCTGGGTGCTCGTTAGTTGCACGTTGGCGACCGTAAAACGCGAGTTTGCATCCAGCGGGTTGGTTCCGGCGATGATTTCAGCCGCTTCCGTCATGCCGTCGCCGTCGTCATCGTCTGTGGTCACGTTTCGCAGCACCAGCGTGAGATCCCGCGTGCCGATATTGCCTCCGCCGTCGGTCCAGCGCACGCGCAGCGTCTTCACGCGGTCGGTTTCATAATCCAGAACGCCCGCCACCTGCAAACTGGATCCGCTGATCGAAAAAGCCGCACCGTCTCCGTAGCTCTCAAGCGCATAATCACACGCCACGCCGCTCTCCACGCCACCGCCGCTGATTTCGGCCAGAACAGCGCCCATGGCCTGGTTTTCGTCGACCTCGGTTAGACTCAGCCCGACGGGACGCGCTTCCTCCTCGGCCAGCAGGCTGAGCGTGTCGCGGGCGCTGACGATGTTGAGCTCGTTTTGTCGTGAAGCTGTCTCCGCCACGAGATTGAGATAAAACGTGCGGCGGCGGCTGATCTCCGAATCGGCGAGCAATCCGGCCTTCGCAGTCGAATCATAGGGACGCGGGCGGTTGGCGGGTTGGTAGATGTAAGTCCAGGCCGACTGGTTTGCGAAGACATCATTGTCATGCAGCTTCGCGCCGACGAAGTAGGGCGCGGTGGCATTCGAGGCGGTGTGGGCGCGTGTGAGGGCATCCGTGAGACTACTCGTGGCTCCTGAGTCCCCTCGCAGATATTCGATCAGAATCCAGTCATAGCTTTCGGGACGCAGATACATGCCGTTGCGGGTCTCGCCGAGATTGATGGCGGCGTTGCGGTGCTCCACGACCATCGCCGCGCCTGCCGTGTCGAAATAACTATGCACGAGAGAGGCCGTGGTCGTGCTGGCATTGGCCCCCACCACACGTGGGGCATAACCCATGAGGTTGGATAGCTTCAGATAGCCGCCCGCGTTGCCGGTGGGGAGGCCGCTGTTGAGGTCGATGCCGTGCTCCTCGTAGTTCTGGATGTCCGAGGCGTTGATCGCGCGGCCCATAAGGGTCGTATACCAGTTCGTGCTGCCGTAGTCGCTTGCGTAAGGCTTCGGTGCCCGCACATGGTAGCCCATGGTCACCCGCGAGGAGCTTTGCAGCCGCCCGATGAGCTCTGGTGCCTGCGTTTCGATCGTATCCGTCTGCCAAGTGGTGAAAAACACATCCACCGGAACGCCCTGCGCCTCATGCTGGTTCAGAATCGTGCGCAACTCTGCCGCGCTGCGGTCGGGATAGGAGAAGTCCTGCCAGTTCAGCGAAAAGCCCACATTGTCATCGCTGCGGCGGAACAGGCTGCTCGTGCCGGTCCACGCCGCATAGACGTTGGCGAACTGCGCCACGGTGATACGGCCCGCGTCACGCCAGCGGCGAATCGTGTCGAGTTGCGCGGGCATGATGCTGGTGAGAAAACCTAGCTGCACCATGTCCCGGTGATTGAAAACGCGGCCCAGCGTCCAAAGCTTGTTCGCAGGCGGGATGACGCCGTTTTCCAGCTTGCGGAGGAATTGGTCGTTCGCATACAAATCCTGGTCCCAGTGGCCGATGGCCGCGATCTGGCCGGCTGGATCGTGGGTGAAGTATTGCGTCGCGCTTGCCGTCGTCGTGCCAGCGGCGTGACTCGGCCGCCAGATGCCGCTGCCGTGCGGATCGCTCGCGTGGCTAGCCGTTCCGCCGCCCATCATCACCACCGGCTTCCAGCGGTAGCCGGTCGAGCTATACTTGGCGCACAGCAGGCCGTCGTAGAGCCCGTTGGCATCCGTGTCCTCGACGAACTTCGGCCAGTTCTGATAGCCCGTTCCCGTGTAAACATGCCCGCCGACCACGCCCGTCGGCGCCACGCCGAGTTGCGTGAGGAGCCAGGCCACGTCGGCATAGTTATAGCCGTTGCCCTCGTGCGAATGTGGATCGAGTGTGACGCCGAGGTTCTCGCTCAGATACTTCACCACATTTTTGTCCCCCGTGTTGCTCATCAACGTGGCGTCATAGGCCGCGCCGCTCGGCGTTTCGTAGCGGCGCACGCCTTCGAGGAAGTTCCAGTCGCTTTGGAAGCTCCATGGCAGGCCTCGCGAGGAGCATAGCTGAGCGAAGCTCAAAATGGCCTCGCGCCATTGCACATACGTCGTCTTGGAGGCGGTGGTGAAATTCGGTGTCGCAGGCACGGTGGCGCTACCAATGCCCGGCTCCTCAGAATGCACGGCGATCGAGAAACAAACCTGCTGCCCCTGCGCCATCGCTGGGACGCCGGTCAGCGCAAGGAACAGAGTCAGAGCGAGCGTTTTCATCGGGAGCGAGTTTTCATGGATGGAATTTGCCAGGGTCGGCGAGGGTCACTGAAAGAACCCCGGCCCGTCCGCGAGGTTCCACTCAAAAGGATGATGGAATGAAGGCCCGCGAAGTTCCCTCGGATCCGCACGATCCGTGGGGAAGCCTGCTCTGCCGCACCATCGCTTTCGCTGGATCAGACCATTAGGTGAAGGTGCCCGCCGCGCGCAAAACGGTCTCGTGGACGGCGATATCGTGGGCCGCGTTCCAGGCCAGCGGTTTGTCTCCGCGCACGACCGCCGCAAGATCGGTGAATTCGCCCACGTAGCGATCCGTGGGAACTTTGAGTTCGAGTTTCTGGGTTCCTTTCACAAAGGTCTCGTGAGGGCTCGAAATGGAGAGGGTGACCAAGCCTGATTCCAAGGGGACGATCTCCATCGCGCCGAGCGTGCCGCCGATGCTGAAGCGGCGCCTGGGACCACCGAAAGGATCGGTGTGGTTGCAGCGGATCGTGGCCGTCGCCTTGGGATAGACAAGCACGGCGAGTTGGTTGTCCTGAAATCCGTCCGTGCCCACCGGTGTGGAGAACGCTTGTACGCTCGACGGCTTCCCGAGGATCGTGACCACCGCGTCGATGATGTGGCAACCCAGCTCGAACATGCCTCCCCCAGGGATCTCCCGCAATTCCGTGCGTTTGGCCGCCGGAGCGAGCTTTCCCATGGCGGCGTCGATCTCGGTGATTTCTCCGAGCCACCCCTCCCGAACCGCGCGGAAGAGCAGTTCGAAAGCGGGGTTGTAGCGCAGCATATATCCCATTTGAACGGTCAGGCCGCGCGACTCCGCGTCCAAGCGCATCGTGCGAAATTCGTGATGGTCGATCGCCCCAGGTTTATCGAGGTGAACATGCTTGCCTGCCCGGAGGCAGCGGGCAGCGGTGGAGCAGGAATCGGTGAGGGTGGTCTCCACCGTCACGGCCCGGACGGATGGATCACCCAGCAGCCGATCCTCGGTGAGAGCGGGAATCCCGTCGAAGGGGCCGGAGCGCCGTGCGGCGTCTGGTTCGACCAGGCCGACCATTTCCCAGAGCGCAGGCAAGGCGCGGACCGAGGCCAACTTGCCGCTGGCATGGGGGTGCGCGGTGCCGATCTGGCCGATGCGGAGGGGTGGGGGAGAGGAGGACTGAGCCCGGAAGACAGACCCGGCCAGCAGGGCGGTCGCGGAAAGGCGGACGGCGGAACGCCGGGATAAAACACGGTCAGGCATGACGATTCTCCGTCCCCCTACACGGATCTCAATCCCGCTTCTATCTGAAACCCACAAGTTGAGATTTGGTAGGAATCACGGCGCAACCTATTTTCAATCCTTGTGTTTTGTCAGCCCGGTGGCTTTTCCTCGACCGGGCGAGGTGAATCCGATGGGCCGGGGGGCGGGGCAGCCCGTCCGGATGATGGAAAAGTTGTCGGGGTGCAAGGGATGCGCCGTTGGTCACGTGAAGAAGCCGTATGGCCCGACTCCCTTTCACGATGTCTGCTTGGTCCTTCCCCGTCGGTGTGAACGGGTCGTGGATCTTGGTCTTCGGCGTGGCGATGGCTGCGGGCGCGGCGGAAACGGTTCCGCAATCGTCCCATCGTCCGGTCGTGATCAATCAGCGGATCGATGCCCCGGCTCCGCGCGCGGACCTTCCGGACGGATTTGTCTTGGGGGTGGCGGCGGCACCGCCCCTCGTCACCCACCCGGTCATGGGCTGTCTCGACGACCGCGGGAGGCTCTTCATTGGCGATGCGGTCGGGGTGAACTGGAACAAGGCGGAACTCGAGGCGGATCCTCCGAACCGAGTGTTGCTGCTGGAAGACGGGGATGGGGATGGGACCTATGAGAAGAGCACCATTTTTGCCGATCGGTTGACCTTCCCGCAAGGGGGACAGTGGTTGGATGGAAGTCTGTATGTTGGGTCTCCGCCCGGCATTTGGAAATTTACCGACAAAGATGGCGACGGTGTGGCCGAGGAGCGGAAGATGATTGTTTCCGGTTTTGATTACACCGGAAACGCGGCGGACGTGCACGGACCGTTCCTGCATCCGAACGGTCGCCTTTACTGGTGTCATGGGCGGAAGGGGTATCGGGTCACGGATTCGCTGGGCAAGGTGACGCATGAGGGGGCCAGTTCGGGAATCTGGAGCGCTCTTCCGGATGGCACGGACGTGAGGTGGCACTCGCTGTTGGCTGGGGACAATCCGGTGGAGGTCGACTTCACGCCGGATGGGGAATTGATCGGAGTGCAGAACATCTATTACAGTCAGCCGCGTGGGGACACCTTGGTTCACTGGTTGTCTGGTGGGGTCTATGAGCGGGCGGACATGATGAAGGTGCTCCAGGGCCTTCCTCGGACCCTGGAGCGGATGCCGGTGATCCACAACTTCGGGCATGTGGCGGTCAGCGGTTGTTGTTTCTGGAAGAGTTTCGAGCCTTCGGTGGCGGAGGGGGCGCTGCATTTTCTGGTCACCCACTTCAACACCCAGCGGTTGGTTCGGATGGAACTGATGCCGGAAGGATCGACCTTCCGAGCCCGGGAGAACGAATTTCTCAAGATTCACGACCCGGATGTGCATCTCACCGATGTCATCGAGGCGGGGGACGGCTCCCTTCTGGTGCTCAATACCGGAGGTTGGTTTCGGATTGGTTGCCCGTCCAGTCTGATGGCAAAACCTGACATCCTCGGCAGCGTCTACCGGATCCGTCGATCCCGCCCGGCAGCACCGGGTTTCCGGGAGGCTTGGCGCGCGGCTTGGAAGGCTCCCGGAGATTCCCCGGAAACTTGGCTGGCCGGTTTGGCCGATGCCAGTCCTCGGGTGAGGTTGCGCACCTTGGCGGCGCTGGCGCAAAGTGGCCGACCGGACGAGGGGGTGACCCGGCGGATTCTCGAACTTCTCGGTGAACCGTGCGATGAACCGCTCGAGCACGCCTTGCTCTTCGCGGCCCGCCAGTGGCGGATCGTGGACGACGCAGAGGTCGTGCGAGCGGGTTCCTCACCGCTTGCGCAGCGACGTCTCCTCGCCGCATTTCAGTCCGAAGATCCGGCCCAACGAAAGGCGGTGCAGGAAATCGCACGGGGCCACCTGGATTCATCCGACCCCGCTCTGGCACGGGCTGCCGTGAAAATGGCGGGCTCGGATCCGGAGACGGTGCGGCTTGTGCTGGGATGGCTCAAGGAGCGGAACGTTTCGGCGGCGCGGTTGGCCGTGATCCGGGGACTGGGCGATGCCGGGGGCGACGAGATTCTCACCGCCATGTTGTCGCACCCGGCCCCCGAGGTGCAGCGGTCTGCCTGGGAATCCCTGGCCGGTCGGCAGAGCGTCATGCCCAACGAGGCTTGGGGGACGGCGCTGGAGACCGCGCTGGTGGAATCGAAATCACCCGGACCTTCCCCGGTTCTTTTGAGTGCGATCAAAAAGGTCAAGTCGGCCCGGTTCGATGCCCCGCTGCAGGCGATCGCGAACGATCCGGGGCGAGCTTCCGCGCTGCGTCTCAAGGCTTTGGACGCGATGCAATCCAGGAAGCTGACCCCGGAAACATTTGCCCTGTTGTTGGAATCCCTGTCCAAGGATCTTTCCCCGGCCGCCCGCATTCAGGCGGCCACGATGCTCGGCCAGGGCGGGTTGGGCGCGGAACAACTCGGTTTGTTGGTTCCGTTGTTTGCCAGTGTGGGGCCGATCGAACTCAGGGAGTTGCTCCCCCTGGCGCGGACGGTCCGGGACCCGGGGATCGCCCGGGCCATGGCCGTGGAGTTGGCGAAGAATCCGGTTTTAGGTGCCCAGCAGGAAAGCGTTTACCGAACCATTTTCAGCGCGCAGTCGCCCGAGTTGATCGAGGGCATCATCCTTCCCGCCTTGCGCAGTGTCGAGGCCGGGCTCGACGCCAGGAAGCGGAGCCTGGGGCCGCTGGCCGAGAAAGTGATGGCCCAGGGGAATGCCTCGGCGGGACGGGCCCACCTGGCATCGGGCAAGGGGAGTTGCACGGCTTGTCACAAGATTGGCGAGACCGGCCGGGCCATTGGACCGGATCTGTCCAAGATTGGGGCCATCCGCACCGAACGGGATCTTCTGGAAAGCATCCTTTTTCCCAGCAACACCCTGGCGCGGGACTACGAGGCTCATGTGATCGAAACCACGAAGGGCCAGACCGTGGCCGGAGTCATCCGGAGCCATACGGCCGAGGGACTCCTGTTGGTGGATGCTTCCGGTCAGGAAGTGAACGTGGCCCATGACCAAATTCTCTCGAATACCGTATTGTCAGTGAGCCTCATGCCGATGGGGCTGGATGCCACCTTGAGCGAGCAGGAGTTGCTCGACATCGTGGCTTGTCTCCGTTCCTTGCGATGAAAAGCCAATTCCTTCTTCTCAGCCTTGTCGGACTTCCGTTGCTCCAGGCCGCAGACTCGCTCGTTTCCAAGACCACTTACGCCGATGCCTATGGCAAGACCAAGCACACGGTGGCGGTCGATCCGGAAAAGGATTTGACGCATTATCCGGCGGTGCCGGCCGCGGAGGCCGTCGCGACCTGGAAGGTCAAGCCCGGATTCGCTCTCCAACTGGCGGCGCACGAGCCGCAGGTGCGTGATCCCGTGGCGATCTGTTTCGATGAGCGGGGCCGGATGTTCGTGTGTGAGATGATCGATTATTCAGAGATGCGCGATGCCTCCCCGCACCTCGGGAGGATTTCGGTGTTGGAAGATCGGGACGGAGACGGCTTCCATGAAACGTCGCGGGTGTTTGCCGATGATCTCCCCTGGCCGACCGGTCTCATCTGGGCCAACGGAGGCCTTTATGTCGGGGCCACTCCGGACATCTGGCGGTTTGAGGACAAGGATGGCGACGGCCGGGCCGAGGTGCGCACCCGGGCCTTCACCGGCTTCGGAACCGGTCTGAAGCGTTTGAATGTTCAGGGGCTTCTCAACAGTTTCCAGTGGGGACAAGACAACCGGATCCACGTGCTGGCCGGGGGCGGCAACCGGGGGCTGATCACCTCGCCCTTGCGTCCGGACCTGACGGGGCAGGAGCTGGGCGGCAATGATTTTTGGTTCGATCCGCGCACGCACGAGTTCGGCTTGGAAGCAGGTGGGGCCCAGTATGGCATGAGTTTCGATGATTTTGGCCGCAAGTTCGGTTGCTCCAACTCGGATCACTTGCAGCACTGGGTTTACGGGAGCCGGCTCGGGAACGGCAACGCGGGCCTGCCCTCCTCCCGGCAAAGCATCGCGGTGGATGGCGGTGCCGCCGAGGTCTTCCGTCTCAGCCCCGACGAACCGTGGCGGATCATTCGGACCCGTTGGCGGATTGCCGGCACCGTCCCGGGCGTGGTGGAGGGAGGTGGACGAGTCAGTGGTTATTTCACCGGGGCCACCGGCACGACCATTTACCGGGGAGATGCGTATGGCCCGGAATTGGTGAACAACAGCTTCACCGGGGACGCCGGCGGCCAGTTGATTCACCGCAAGATCATTCGCACCGCCCCGGACGGGGTCAACCTGGAGGGGGAGCGCCCCGCCGACGAACGCACCGCGGAGTTTGCCGCGAGTCGCGACACCTGGGTGCGGGTGGTGAATTTCGCGAATGCTCCGGATGGTTGTCTCCACGTCTGTGACATGTATCGGGAGGTGATTGAGCATCCCTGGAGCATTCCGGACGAGATCAAGCGTCACCTGGACCTGAATCACGGAAACGACCGTGGCCGGATCTACCGCATCGTGCCCGCTGCGGGCGCTCCCCGGATTGGCAAGCCGGTGAACTTGGCGCAAGCTGGCTCTGGAGAATTGGTCGGTTTGCTGGAACATCCCAACGGATGGCATCGGGACACCGCGCATCGGTTGCTGTTCGAACGCCAGGACCTTTCGGTGGTGCCTGCTCTGGAGGGTTTGTCGGCCAAGGGCATTCCAGCCGCAAAGTTGCACGCGCTCGGGTTGCTCCGCGGCTTGGGCGCTCTCCGGGAACCGGTGCTGGTTGCCGCTCTGGGCGACCCGCAACCTCTGGTCAGGGAGCGGGCCGTGGAACTGGCCGCTCTTTTGCCGCGACCGGGAGAGGCTTTGGCCGCCAAGTTGGCCGCGTTGAGTGCCGATGAATCCCCTCGCGTCCGGTTTCAACTGGCTCTGTCGCTTCGCGCTTGGCCTGCCTCCGATTCCTTGTTGTCCTTGGCCCTGCGGGACCATGCGCATCCGTGGATCGGTCCGGCGATCTTGAGCCTGGATCCCAAAGACCTGAGTCGGCAGCTGCTCGATCCATTCACTCGGGATCCCAAACTGGCCGCGGCGGCCGCGCCTTTCGTGGCCCGTCTCGTGGAGATCTGCGCCGCATCGGAGTCCAAGACGTTGATCCGCTTCCTCGCCCAGGATGAGCCGAACCCGCTTTGGGTGCGCAGTTTTGGCGAGGGGTTGCGGCGGGCCAAACTCTCCATTCGGGACGTGGACCGGGAGGGCAAGCTGGCGGGGCTATTCCAAAAAGCGGCGGAGCGGGCCGCCGATGGAAGTGCCTCCGCCGAATGCCGGCGGGCCGCCCTGGAAATTCTCAGCCTGGCTCCCGTGGAGACTTGGCGGAAACCGGTCGAGACCGCGTTGTCTGCCCGCAAGGACGCGGGGGTGCAGACGGCGGCGCTGAAGCTCCTGGCCGCCCAGTCCGGGGAGGAAATCACCCGGATGATCGTCGCGCACTGGCCGCAGTATGAAGCCGCAGAGGTCCAAACCGCCGCGCTCGATTTGCTGATCGCCCGCAAGGATCGGTTGTCGGCCCTGTTGCAGGCGATCGAGAACGGCTCCATCCCTGGGCAGGCACTGAGCGCGGGGCAGTTGCAGGCGGTATTGCGGAGTTCAGACGCCAAGTTGGAGGCCCGGGCTCGCCAGGTTCTCGCAGCGCAGATTCCGCCCTCGCGCACGGAAGTCATCGCCAAGTATCAGGAAGCGATGCGTTCCAAGGGAGATTCCGCCAAGGGCAGGGCGCATTTCCAACAACGCTGCCTCACCTGTCATCGGGCCGCGGGGGAGGGATACCAAGTGGGGCCGGACCTGATCACGGTGAAAACCAAGGGCCGTGAGGCCTTGCTCACCGCCATCCTGGATCCCGCCAAGGAAGTGGCGGCGCAATTTGTCTTCTACATGGTTACCACCAAGGAGGGGGAGACGGTGGGGGGGCTGATCACCGAAGACAACGCCACGGCCATGACCTTGAGAATGCCCGGCGGTCTGGAGCGCACCCTGGAACGTGCCGCCATCAAGGGGAGTTCCTCGTCCGGTGCGAGCTTGATGCCGGAGGGGCTCGAGGCCGGGATGAGTCCGCAGGACATGGCGGATCTCCTGAGCTTTATCGAGGAACTCCCATGAGTTTGCGGGCGGTTCTCCGATTGGGCCTCGCTTTCGTCCTGGCCGGGGCATCTCCGGGGGTGCGGGCCGGAGTGGCTGTGAATCGGCGTCGGGCCAGAGGTCAGGTGGATCACGCGGAGACGCATTGAAGGCCCTCCACGGTTGGGAAACGACTTGGGTCTGTGGCGACAACAACGATTTGCTCAGTTATGTTCCGTCGCTGCGTGTTCTCCGGGAGGGGGGCTACGAAGGCACCACCGGAATGTATGAATACGGGCACCGTGCTCCGTATACCGAAGAAGTGGAGAGCGTGATTCTGGGTGAGGTGGAACGCTTGCGCCAGAAATCATTGGAACCGTCACCCGGAACCGCTCCGCCAACAGGGGACGGAGCGGACCGGTGAAGAGCAGGCAGGAAGCAGATCAGTTCCAACCCGCCGTCTCGCGCACTTTGAGCATGCTCGCCAGGATGGTGTTCCAGGTCTGCTGCGTCTCCAAAGTCGCGTTGGGGAACATGCAACCGTCCCAGCAAATGTGTTTGATGCCGCGCGCTTGAGCGTCCTTGAGCCAGTAGGAGGAACATTTGACGATGTCCAACTTGCCATTCGGATCATCGGCAGGGCAATGCTTGCCCGTTTTGTCATGGGAACCTGCGCCTTTGACCTGGCCGTCGTTTTGGGCGACGTGGAAATCAATGGTCCAGGGACGGAGGGCGTCGGTCATCTTGGCGTAAGCGTCCCAGAATTCCGCTTCGGTATAATTCGGGGAGAGCAAGGCCTGTTCCGGGGCGTTGTAGCCCAACAGGTAGAGATAGGTATGGGCCAGATCGGCCTGGAAGCCGACCGTTTGGGGGCGCCCGACTTCTTCCAGGGTGTTGAGCATGCTCTTCCAGCCGTGCATGCCGGCCCAGCAGATCTCTCCCTCGGCGGCGAGACGTTCGCCGTAGTCCTCGGCGACCTTGGCCGCCTCGCGGAAGGTGAGGGCGATCTTCTTGGTGTTTCCGGCAGGATTGGCGGACCAATGCGCTGGGCTGTCCGCGGAGTCGATCCGGATCACCCCGTATTGACGGACGCCGTGTTCGTTGAAGACCTTGGCGATTCGGCAGGCTTTCTTCACTGCGGCGATGAACTTGGTGCGTTGTTCGGCGTTGCCCATGGCGGAATCGCCGACCGTGCCGGGCCAGACCGGGGCCACCAGCGACCCGATCTTGAGACCTTTGGCAGCGACCATATCGGCGATGCGGCGCAATTCTGCATCGCTGGCATCGGGATCGGTGTGAGGGAAGAAGAGGAAATAATCGATTCCCTCAAACCGGGCGCCGTTGACTTCCGCGTTGGCGGTGAGTTCGAGCATGCGCTCCAGGCTGATGGGAGGTTCCTGGCCTTCACCAGTGCCCTTGCCGACGAGACCGGGCCACATGGCATTGTGCAGTTTGGGTGCGGAGTGAGACATTTTGTGAGTTGGGGTTGGGGGTGCGGTGGACGACGCCGTTGACGTGGGCGAGGGAGACGCCGCGGCGGGCGTCTGTCCTTTTCCGAAGAGGTTGCGCAAGGCGTCGAAGATCACCGTTGGAGCGGATTAGAGAGCCTGGGCGGCCTTGAGATCTTGGTAGAGTTGATAGGCTTCGTTTGGCTTCAGCCCTTCATGGACCACGCCGCGCACCGCTTTCATCATGGCGATGGGGGCGTCCGATTGGAAGATGTTCCGGCCCATGTCCACCCCGGAGGCGCCCTGTTCACAGGCGTCGTAGGCCATTTTGAGGGCGTCGAGTTCGGGGCGTTTCTTGCCTCCAGCGATCACGATCGGAACGGGACAACAGCTGGTGATGGTCTCGAAATCTTCGTCGGTGTGGTAGCACTTCACAATGTGCGCACCGAGTTCCGCCATGATCCGGGTGGCGAGGCGGAAATACTGGGCGTTGCGCGCCATGGCGCGTCCGACGGCGACCACTCCCATGACGGCGATTCCGTAGCGGTTGGCGTGATCGACGAGATCGGTGAGGTTCTTGAGGGACTGGCGTTCGTAGGCGCTGCCGATGAAGACCTGCACGGCGAGGACGGAGGCGTTGAGGCGGATCGCTTCCTCGATGCTGCAGGCAAGGCTCTCGTTGGAGAGGGGTTCAAAGCCGGGCCGCTGCAATTTGACGGCGCGTTTGGACTCGCCCTCCCCGACCTCACCTTCCCATTCTTCCATCGGGCTCACCATGGAAGTGCCGCCCGAAGCGCGCAGGGCGATGGCCTTTTGCGTGGAAGCCGGGATCACGGAACGCTGGATGCCGCGGGTCAGCATGAGGCAGTCGCAATAGGGCTCCAGCGGCAGGATGGTCTGGTCCACCCGCTCCAAACCCGTGGTCGGGCCCTGAAAGTAGCCGTGGTCAAAGGCCAGCATGATGGTGCGGCCATTCTTGGGATTGAACACCTTCGACAGGCGGTTTTTCATCCCCCAGTCATATTGATGAGACCCCTTCAGAAAGAAGCCGGGTGCCTCTTGGGGGACGTGGGTGAAATACTCCTTTTCCTTCTTTTCCTGCTTGGTTCCGTCAATGTCAGCCATGTCTGGGTGTTCTTGGTTAGTGGTGTAAACCTCCGCACTCTTGGATCTTTCCGGGGGCCCGGTCAAGGACGGGTTGTTCCCGTTGCACATTCGGGTTGCCGGATGGGGTGACGTGCTTCAGGCTCTGGGATGGGTCAGAACGCCGCCTCTCCCCGTCTCGCCGTTCTCAACGTGGTCGGACTGACGCGCCGCTTTTTGCGCGGCGATCGACTTCCCCGGATCCGGTCGTTCGTGGAAAGGGCGAACCATGGTCATCGCGTTCTGGAGCCGATCCTTCCCGCCGTCACCTCGACCGTCCAGGCCTCCTTCCTCACCGGGCAAATGCCGAATCACCACGGCATCGTGGCCAACGGCTGGTATGATCGCGACCGCGCCGAGCACCTGTTCTGGAAACAGTCGGATCATCTCGTCCGCGGTCCCAAGGTCTGGGAGGTGGTCCGTCAAACCCGGCCGGATCTCCGCGTGGCCCGCCTCTTCTGGTGGAACAACATGTTCTCCTCGGTCGATTACTCGATCACCCCGCGTCCGATCTATCGGGCCGACGGCGGCAAGATTTTCGACATCACCGCTTCCCCACTGGAAATCAGGGACCGGGTCAAAGCGGATCTGGGACCGTTTCCCTTCCGCCATTTCTGGGGACCGGCCTCGGGCATCGAATCGAGCCGGTGGATCGCTCAATCCGCCCGGTGGATCGAGGAACACTATGCCCCGGACCTGAACCTGGTCTACTTGCCGCACCTCGACTACAATTTGCAAAAGCTCGGCCCCCGGCATTCCGCGATCGATGCCGACCTGACGGCGATCGACGAAGTCACGGGCGAGCTCATCGATGCTCTGGAAGCGCGGGGCGTCGAGGTGCTTCTGCTTTCCGAATACGGGATCACGCCGGTGGACCGCCCGATTCATCTGAACCGCCTCTTCCGCAAACAAGGCTGGTTGGAGATCAAGGAGGAGTTGGGAACCGACACCCTGGAATTGGGAGCGTGCGCCGCCTTCGCCATCGCGGATCATCAGGTGGCTCATGTCTATGTCCAAGACCCCGCCCTGGTGGAGCGGGTCGCCGATCTTCTCCGGGAGACCCGCGGCATCACCCAGGTGCTCGACCGAAACGAGCAAAAGCGTTTTCAGCTGGATCACCCCCGATCCGGCGATCTGATCGCCATCGCCGACGAGCGGAGTTGGTTTACTTACTATTTCTGGGAAGAAGACGACAAGGCCCCGGACTATGCCCGAACCGTCGACATTCATCGCAAACCCGGGTATGATCCGGTGGAGCTTTTCCTGGAATCACCTCCCTGGTTGGCCAAGGCCCGGATCCTTTTCCGGTTGGCCCAGAAGAAGCTCGGCTTCCGCATGTTGATGGACGTGATTCCGTTGGATGCCACCCTGGTGCGTGGGTCGCACGGGTGCCGGCCGGAAGAGGAGGACGATTGGCCCGTGCTGGCGGGTCGGCTCGGGGAAGAGAGCGCCGAGCGGCCGATGCATGGGACCCAGGTCTTTGAGGTGATCCGTCGGAAATTGCTGGGCCAGCCCCTCTGAGCGAAATTCGGTTTGGCTTATTTCTGCCCGTAGTAGGCACCCGGGCCGTGCTTGCGGAGGTAGTGTTTGCGGAGGATGTGGGCGGGCAAAGGTGTAGCCGTGGGGTTCAGCGAGTAGGCGCCGAGGGCCATCTGGCAGCAGACCTCCAGGGCGATGCTGTTCTTCACGGCATCGAGCGCGTGTTTGCCCCAGGTGAACGGAGCGTGGTAACGCTGCAGGGCAGCCGGCATTTCTTCCGGGTTCAGACCCAGTTCACGGAAGCGCGCGGCGATGGCGTGGCCGGTGTTGCCTTCGTAGTCTTCTTCGACCTCCACTTCGGCCAGCTCGCGCACGAGGGGGACGGTGCCGTGGAAATGATCCGCGTGGGTGGTTCCGAGGCAGGGCAACCCGCGTCCGGACTGGCAAAACATGGTGGCGTGGACGCTGTGGGTGTGGCAGATGCCGCCGATCCCGGGAAATTCCCGGTAGAGGATCCGGTGGGTCGGCGTGTCCGAGGAGGGATTGAGTTCGCCCTCGATCACGTTCCCTTCGAGGTCCACCACCACCAGATTCTCCAACCGGAGATCCGCGTAGGCCACCCCGCTCGGTTTGATGACGAAACATCCCGAGGCCCGGTCGATGCCGCTCACATTGCCCCAGGTGAGTTTGACGAGTCCCTCGCTTTCCAACAGCAGATTGGCGGCGAGGACTTGACGGCGAAGTTCGGGAAGAAGCATGAGACAGAAGACACAGTGCCGGAGGGCGCGAGGTCTTGCAACTGCCGGTTGCCGCCGACCCCGGAGCGTTGCACACTGCGCCGTGGACAAGACCCTGCTCATCGATCCTCGCGACAACGTCGTCGTCGCTCTCGAACCCCTCTCGCCCGGCGCCCCGCTCCTTGACGGATTGACCGCCCGGGAATCGATCCCCGCCAAACACAAGGCCACGCTGGTGGATTTGGCGCCCGGGGATGCGGTGCGAATGTATGGGGTCACCGTGGGGAAGGCGACGAGACCGATCCGGGCCGGGGAACGGATCTCGACGGAGAACATCGTGCACGAGGCGGATTCTTTTGGGGCCCGGGTCCCGGTGGGGCCGTGGACAGCGCCCGATGTGGGGCGATGGGCGAACGCCAGCTTTCGCGGGTATCGTCGGGCGAATGGGACGTTCGGGACGGCGAATCACTGGATCGTTCTGCCCATGGTCTTCTGTGAAAACAGAAATCTCGAGGTGATTCGGCAGGCGCTCCGGCAGATTCCCGGCCTGACGCCGCGCTTTGGCTACGAGCGGTTTGTGTTGGATTTGGTGCGCCGCCATCGCTCCGGCGAGCCTCTGGAGGGAGCGGTGACCGGACCGGAATCAGTGCCGGAGGAACGGTTGTTTCCGAACGTGGATGGCGTGAAATTTTTGCTTCACCAGATGGGCTGCGGCGGGACCCGCGGAGACGCTCGTTCCCTCTGCGCCCTTCTGGCCGGCTACGCCACGCACCCCAACGTGGCGGGGGTCACGGTGTTGAGCCTGGGCTGTCAGAACGCGGAGGTGCGGATGCTTGAGGAAGAGATTGCCAAGCGGGATCCGGGTTTCTCAAAGCCGTTGCAAGTCCTTGTGCAGCAGGCGTATCCGTCGGAGGAGGCGCTCATCGGTGCCGCCATCCGCCACATTTTCGACGGTCTCGTCACCATCAACGAATTCCGGCGTGAACCGGTTCCGCTGACCGAGCTCTGTCTCGGCATGGAGTGCGGCGGTTCCGATGGCTTTTCCGGCATTTCGGCCAACCCCGTGCTCGGTCAGGTCTCCGATTGCATCGTGGCGCTGGGCGGAAAATCGGTGCTCGCGGAGTTCCCGGAACTCTGCGGGGTGGAACAGGAGTTGATCAACCGGAGCATCGACGACGCCACCGGCGCCCGGTTCGCCAAACTGATGCGGCAATACGAGGCCTGGGCCGCGGCGGTCGGTGCCTCCCTTTCCATGAATCCTTCCCCGGGAAACATTGCGGACGGTTTGATCACGGACGCCATCAAATCCGCCGGCGCAGCCAAGAAGGGCGGCACGTCTCCGGTGGTCGATGTGCTCGATTACACGGAACCGGTGGCCAAGCCGGGCCTCAGTCTGCTCAACACTCCGGGCAATGACGCGGAATGCACCACCGCCCTGGCCGGCAGCGGCGCCAATGTGATTCTTTTCACCACCGGTTTGGGAACGCCGATGGGCAATCCGGTCGCGCCGACTCTCAAGATCTCGACCAACAGTGATTTGGCGCGGCGCATGCAGGACATCATCGATTTTGATGCCGGCCCAGTCATCACCGGCGCGGCCACGATCGCCGAGATGGGCGGCAAACTCCTCGACCTGGTGATCGCCACGGCGAGCGGGGAGTATGTCCCCAAGGCTGTTCGGTTGGGACAAGATGATTTTATTCCTTGGAAGCGCGGGGTCTCTCTCTAACATGACGGTCCGATGAGACGATTCGAGCAAAAGACAGTCCTGATCACCGGCGGTGGATCGGGGATCGGTGAGGCCATGGCGCGTCAGTTCGCCGCAGAAGGGGGGAATGTCCTCATTCTGGAACGAGATCAGGCGGCCGGTGAACGAGTGGCCACGGAAATCGGCGGGCGAGTCGTCGCTTGCGATGTGTCCGATCATGCCGCCGTCCACGCAGCGATCGGGCAGGTGAAGATCGATGTCCTGGTCAACAACGCCGGGATCGCCCACATCGGCACGGTCGAATCGACGTCGGAAGACGATTTCGACCGCATTTTCCGGGTCAATGTCAAAGGGGTTTACAACTGCCTCCACGCGGTGTTGCCGGGGATGGTGGCCCGCGGAGGCGGCGTGATCCTGAATCTTTGCTCCATCGCAGCCCGGGTCGGGTTGTCGGACCGGTTTGCCTATTCGATGAGCAAGGGCGCGGTGCTGACGATGACGTTGAGCGTCGCCAAGGATTATCTGAACAAGAACATCCGCTGCAATTGCATCAACCCGGCCCGGGTCCACACGCCATTTGTCGATCAATACCTGGCGAAGACTTACCCGGGCCAGGAAGCGGAGATGTTCGCCAAACTCTCGGCCGCACAACCGATCGGGCGCATGGGCAGTCCTGAGGAGGTGGCCAAACTGGCGACCTATCTCTGTTCCGACGACGCCTCGTTTGTCACCGGCGTGGCCTGGGACATCGACGGCGGTTACATGAACATCCGCTGAGGTTTTTCAGCGGAAGGCGATGTGCTTGGACTGTTCGCGTTGATGGGCCCCCCAGTCCGCGGTTTCGGCGATGGCAGAGTGGGCGAGCCTCTCAAACACTTTGATGGCGACGTCAGGGGCGGCGTTCTCTGTTTCTTTGATCGCGTTTTCGATGGACAGGTGGGCCTGTCGGTATTTTTGGGCGGTGATGGCGTGTCCGGCCGATTTTTGATGGAAAAAGGCGGAGCAGATGCCGAGGATGGGGAAGAGCAGATCGAACAACATTCGTGGCAGGTTGAGTGCCTCTTTGGTGGCGGTCTTCTCCACTTCCAGCCAGGATCGGATCAAGGGAAACTCCAAAACATCGGGTGCCACAAGGGTGGCTAGGCTGCCCACCACCGCAATCCCGGTGAGCAAAAAGCACTGGCTGAGGCGAGTTTCCGTGAGGGCGGCGGCAGCGGCCTCTAACGGCACCTTGTCCCCGAACCATTTCGATTGATCCTTGAGCCAATGTTTCTTGGTCCAGGCGATGCTGTTTGGATGAGGCTGATGGGACTCTACTCCTGGCAGATCGCAACATTTCTGCACCTCCGCAAAGGCGATGGGGATCAGGGAGTGATCATCACTCTCGGGAAGGTGGTCCTTGAGGATTTGCAAGGTATTGAAGCCGCTGCCGTTGAGTTGCTGGAAGAAATCGACGCGCAGGACTTCGGCCAGGGTGCGGGCGGTCAGGAATTTGTTGCGCAGGCGTTGGAATCGCCAGCGAGATAGGAAAGAGAGCAAGGTGAAGAGAATGAGGCAGATCAGTCCGGCCAACTGAACCAAATTGAGTTCGCCCAGGATGACCGGAGCCTCTTTGGCGATGGTCTTGCCGTTCTGAAAGGCCCAGATTCCGGTGGCGCTCAGGGCGACGAAGTTGGCGATCCACTTGGCTCCGTTGGTCGCCGAATCCTTGTATTTCATCGCGATGGCGTCGGCGATGGCAAAGTTGCAGCGGAGGTATCGCAGCGAGTCGCTGAGCTCGGGGTCGGCATCATTACAACCGAGATAGGAGATGCGCTCTTTCATATTCTCCAAGGTAGTCTCTTGCAAAACCTTGTCGATTTCCCTTTGCAGTCCACGAAGATGCTCATTGGACTGGGCTTTATCCTTCCACCACTGCTGGACTTGTTTGAGGTCTTTGTGGGTATCGGCCATGGTCTTCGGGCTCCTGGCGGAGCAAAGCCGAAATGAGGTGGAACGGCAAGTGATTACCGTTGGGTGACATCAATCATCGCCTTGATGACACCGCATGCTGGGTCGGTGATGCGTTCGAAATCGGCGGCGACGTCGCGGAACGAGGTGCGGTGGGTGATCCACGCTTCCACGCGGATGGTCCCGGTCTCGAGCAAGCCGATGATGCGGGTGAACTCGTGAGGCAGCGCGTTGCGGCTGGCCTTGAGGGTGACTTCGGGCCGGTGCATGACGGGCTGGGCAAAGTGGATTTCCTTCGTGGTCAGGCCGACATAGACCAGCGTGCCGCTTTGGGCGACGAAGGAGAAGGCGTGGGACATGGATTCCGCGTTGCCGGTGGCATCGATCACCACGGCGAAGCGGTCGCCTCCGGTGATTTCCTCGATCTGGGCGGTTTGGGAGGCATCGCCGGAGGCGACGAGGGTGCGGGAGCCTGGATCCGTTTGGCGGACGAATTCGAGTCGGGCGGGATCGCGGTCCAGGACGGTGACTTGGGCTCCGGTCAGGCGGAGGAATTCGAGAGTGGCGAGACCGATGGGGCCGGCGCCGATGAGAAGGGCGTGATCTCCGGGAAGCGGGGCGGCTTGGTTGGTGGCATGGCAGCCGATGGCCAAAGTTTCGACGAGGGCCAGGGCCTCGAAGCTGAGGGAGGCGGAGGGATGCAGTTTGTGGGCGGGGAGCAGGAACCGCTCCCGAAGGCCGCCCTCGGTCATGATGCCGAGGACTTGCAGGGATTCGCAACAGTTGGTCCGGCCGCGGCGGCAGGCGAAGCAATGGCCGCAATTCAGGTAGGGTTCGACGCTGCAGCGGTCCCCGGGTTGGACCTGGGTCACGCCCTCGCCGACCGAGAGGACCCGGACGCCGAGTTCATGGCCAATGATATTGGGGTATTTCCAAAAGGCAGCCTGTCCCCAATATCCGGCGCGGTCGGTGCCGCAGATCCCCATCTGTTGGGTGGCCACGAGGGCTTCGCCGGGGCCGGGCTTGCCTGGTTCGGGGACTTGGATGGAGCGAAATTCGCGGGGTTGATGGAGGCTGATGGCGTCCATGGAAGGAATTCAGAGGTGATGTTTGGCTGGTTGTTCGTTCCACTTCCGGGCCATGCGGAGGAGCGATTCGTCCCGGCTGAAGTCGGTGAGGCGTTCAAGCGGAACCCAGGCCAGGTTGTGCGATTCCGGGGAAATCTGGTAGTGTCCGGAGCCGTCGTGGCGCAGGGCGAAGCGGATATCCCAGTGCAAATGGGCTGGTTCTGCGCCTCGTTGCGGGATTTCGTGCACGTCCAGATCGAAGATGGAGGAGGAGACCGGGGTGAGTGGGTGCAGGCCCGATTCCTCAAAGGCTTCGCGGAGGGCGGTGGCGAGAATATCCGGATCGCCGTCGCAGTGCCCTCCGGGCTGCACCCAGATCCCGAGTTTGCGGTGATGGGTGAGCAGGACCTCGTCCCCGCTGCGGTTGAGGATCCAAGCGGAGCCCGTCAAGTGTCCGTGAAGCAATTCGCGGCGGAAGCAGTCTGGTTCCGATGCCACGAAGGCGATGAAGCGGCGCGCAATCTCTGCTTCTGCCGGATGACGCAGGGCATAGGCCTGAAGGGACTCAAGCAGGGGCTGACGATCCATGGGAACAGGGTGATGGTTGCGCGGTGAAGGTCAATGGTTGATCCATCATTTTCACTTCGGGACCGGGGCTTTTGGGGGACATCCGCCACGGGTATGCATGATTGTGAGGGACGCTGGAACGGAATTCTGGGGCGTTGGATTCATTCACGCCCCATCCGCCACCTCGAGCTTGAAGCGGGGGGAGGGGGTGTGATAGGATGTTCACCATCATGGAACAGCTCCATCAGATGCAGTTGACCTTCGCACCCGAGGAGGATCGGCTTCTCTTCCGGGTGAATACGGCGGGAGGTCGACAGCGGGCGGAGTTCCGTTTTTGGTTCACCCGGCGTTACGCCAAACTTCTCTGGATGGCGCTCATGAACATGCTGGAGCGGCGGCAGCCCAGGGAGAAGTTCAAGGACGAGATCGCCCAGACCCAGGCGTTGGCCCAGGAACATCAGAAGGCGCTGCAGCAGGCTGATTTCCAGACGCAGTATGAGGAGAGCGCGGTGTTTCCGTTGGGCGAGGTGCCGATCCTGCTCTCGCGGGTCACTCTCAAGGAAAACGAGCGGGGAGAACAGATTCTCTGCATGCATCCGACTCAGGGCCAGGGGCTGGAGCTCGGCTTGAACGATCAGATCCTGCACTCGTTTTGCAAACTATTGGCGGACTCGGCGAAGACCGCCGAGTGGGATCTGCCGTTCGACTTCGGCCGGGCCGAGGATTTGATTGCCCGGCGAGGTCTCAACTGATTCGGCGAGGTCTCAACTGATTCGGCGAGGTCTCAACTGATTCGGCGAGGTCTCAACTGATTCGGCGAGGTCTCCCAAGTTAGGAGGCTTTCAACCTCTTGTCAGGGTAGGCTGGGCTTTTTCCAATCGCCGAGCAGGGCCCACTCTTCCTGGGAAGCTGTCTGATCCAGGAGGTGAGAAAGGTGATGTTCGGACTCCAGGGCCTGGTCGATTCCGCTGGTGGCGATCTCCGTCCAGGGCTGGGAGACGTGTGCGGGGACGTCGGTCCAGGTTGGAACCGATTCCGGGATTGGAAACGCCGCCAGAGGGGTGGCCGAGTAGAGAATTCTGGGTTCCAAGGACTCGGCCAGGACCCGGTCGAGGGGGAACGAGGGGCGTCGCCAGAACATATTCGTGGAGCTTGGTTTCGTGGAGGTGATGGCACCGAGCGGCACCATCACCATTCCCGAAAAGAGACACCCGGGATTTCGGAGGATTCTATCACATCAGTTTGGCCCCGGCTTCGGCGAGATCGCTGCGTTCGCCTTTCTCGAGGCTGATGTGCGCGGCGATGCCGAGTCCGCGGAGGCGTCGCCGGGTGTAGACCAGGCCGTTGCTGCGGCTGTCGACGTAAGGGTTGTCGATCTGTTCGGGGTCGCCAATCATGACGAGCTTGGCCCCCTTTGACATCCGGGTGACCACGGTTTTGGCTTCCAGAGGTGACATCTGCTGGGCCTCATCGAGGATGAAAAAGCGGTTGGGAATGGAGCGGCCCCGGATGTAACACAGGGCTTCGATTTCGATCATCTTGGAGTCGATGAGTTCTTCGTAGGGGCTGCGCACGCGCTCCTGGGGGTTCGGCTGTTTGGTGCCCTTTTTGGCCGGGTTGGCCGGGGGCAGAAGATAGTCGAGGGCGTCGTAGATCGGCTGCAGCCAGGGGCGCATCTTCTCCTCGAGATCACCCGGAAGATAGCCGACGGAATCGCCCATGGGAACGACGGGGCGGCTGATGGTCATGCCGGTGTAGGTGCGCTCGAAGACGCAGTGCAGGCCGGCGGCGACCGCGAGCAAGGTTTTGCCGGTGCCGGCGGCTCCGAAACAGGTGACGAGGGAGATGGTGGGATCGAGGAGGGCGTCGAGGAGGCAATGCTGGCCCAAATTCATCGACTTGAGACGCACGCCTTTGGGATTGCGCAAGGCATCCG
The DNA here is from genome assembly GCA_003402735.1 of Verrucomicrobiota bacterium. Taxonomy (GTDB): domain Bacteria; phylum Verrucomicrobiota; class Verrucomicrobiia; order Verrucomicrobiales; family DEV007; genus V1-115. The sequence goes on along the minus strand of QQNE01000048.1, from coordinate 6,749 downwards.
GCACATTCAACCGGATGAACTGGCCAGAACTGTTGAAGCGTGCGGGCATGGTGCGCTTCTCTCCGGCGCTGAGGAGCACATATTCGTTGGTGACGAGGTGAGGGAGGCGCGCGGCGTCGATCTCGATGATGCCGGTGCTGGCGAAGCGTTGCAGTTCGGTGGAGCAGACTTCGATGAGGGGAACGCCGGTGCTGTGGACCTCGGACGGTTTGACTTTGTCGTTTTTGTAATCCTCACAAATTAACCCAATGGCGCGGCCTTTGAGCTGCATGTTGAGGTCCTTGGTCACCAGGATCGTGGGCGAGGCGTTTTCCTCGGCGACCAACAGGGTGCATGCCAGAATGCGGTGGTCCACCTGGGTCTCGTTGGGGAAGACGCGGTAGAAGCGGGCCAGTCGTTGCCGGGCCGTCGGGTGGGCCGGGTCCGCGACCACCAGCCTGAGGGTGCCGCCCCCGGAAGTGGGCACGCCTTTGGTGATGGCGTCTGGGCAGCCTTCGAAGACTTCGGTGAGGATGCGGTGCACCACCCGGGCGCTGGCTCCCCGGTCGGTCTGCTCATTTTTGAAGCGGTCGAGCTCCGACAACACCTCCACCGGGATGCAGACGTGGTTGTCCTCGAATCGCTCGATGCAGTGTGGGTCGTGAATCAAGACATTGGTGTCCAGCACGAAATTTTTGCCGTGGGCCGAAGGGGCTCGGAGACCGGAAGCCGGTTCCTTTTTGCGCCGGAGCGGCTTGCTCTCTGGGAGATCCGCTGGGGAGAACAGACCGTTGGAGGACTCGTTGCTGACCGGTTCGGCTGGGTCGAGGGTGCGTGAACTCATCAAGTGTTTGGTTGTGATTCGGGCGCGCATGCGAAGTCAGGGGCGGCGGGACACCGGACGACCCTAACTTGACCACCATGGGGCGTTTGTTGGAAGCATGCAAATGTAACATTTCTGAAACATCAGGAAGCTTGAAAAGACGTGCGAGGCGCGGGGTCCCTCCAGGCGGAGGCTGATGCAATTCCCTTGCCAACCGGTGCGGTCCGGGTTTGAAGGGCGGAATGCGATTTGTCACCCTTGTTCAGACCCTCCTCCTGGTTCCGTTCGCGGCGGGCGGAGAGGGCGTCCAGTCGGAAGAATTGCGGGACCGTTTGGCGCGGCAGCCGCGCGAGATCGCCATCGCCCTGGCCGCCCACTACGGGCATTCCATGAAAGAGGTGTCCTACATCCCGGCGTTGGCCATGAAAGGACGGTTGGACGTGGCGGGTTGGAACTCCGATGCGTCGGTCCTGGCGGACGTGGAGAGGATTGTGGCCGGAGCGCAGACGCCATCGGCCCGGCCTCTTTCCGGTCCGGTGCTGGCCGGATCCCTCATCCATGCGCGGTTGGAGCAGACGGACCAGATCACTGCGGTCCTGCAACTGGCGTTCGATGCCGGGGGCAAGCCGGTGGCGTTTCTGCCGAACCACGGGCAGATGAGCGATTCCGTCTTCATGGATTGTCCTCTCCTGGCTGCCGCCGCGAGATTGACGGGCGAACGGCGTTACCTGGAAGCGTGCGGGAATCATTACGAATTCATGCGGAAGCTCTGTCTGCGTCCGGATGGTCTGTATCGGCATTCGCCGCTCGATGAAGCGGCCTGGGGGCGTGGCAACGGCTTTCCGGCTCTCGGGTTGGCCCTGGTCTTGCGGGAACTCGCGCCCGGTTCCCGCGAGGTGCAGCGGTATCGCGAGGCCTTGCGGGCCCATCTTGAGGCGCTTCTGCCATTTCAAGATGCCCAGGGCATGTGGCATCAGGTGATCGATCATCCGGAAAGTTACCCGGAATTCAGCGCCACCTGCATGATTGGCATCGCTCTGCACCAGGGGTTGCGGGAAGGGTGGTTGGAGCGGGGGCGGTTCGGTGAGGTGGCGGACCGCGCCTGGGAAGCGGTCAAGGGAAGGATCGGACTCGATGGGGAGCGGGTGGAGGGAGTCTGCACCAGCACGGGGGCGCAGAAGAGCTTGGAAGATTACCTGAAGCGACCGGCCATTTTCGGGAGGGATGACCGGGGAGGGGCCATGGCTTTGACCTTTGCGGTGGAGCGCGATGCCTGGGAACGAGCCCGTTCCTCTGAGCGAATCAAAAATTGATGGCGCAAGTGAAAGGTGGAAAGCGCGTTCCCCGTGAAAGGACCGGGGAATTTTGACTCGCCCCACACTTTGTTTTTTTGAACGGTCCGGGGACGGATTGTTCCAATTCTCGTTCTCTTTACGCAATGAAAGACCTTCGTTTGTCCTTCCTCACCTTGGTTCTGGCTCCGACAATGTCCGTTGTGGCCGCAGAGTCTGCCACGATCGATTTCGCCCGGGATATCGCTCCGATCTTCGAGTTCAATTGCGTGGAGTGCCACCGAGCGGACAAGGTTAAGGGTGAGCTCCGGATGGATTCTCACGAGTGGATTTTGAAGGGGGGCGACAGCGGTCCAGCCTTGGTGGCCGGGAAGCCGGAGGAGAGTTTGATTCTGGAGCGGGTCATGCTTCCGGCGGATGATTCCGACGTCATGCCTCCGGAGGGCGGGCCGCTCAAGCCGGCGGAAATCGAGCTTCTCCGCAAATGGATCGCGGCTGGGGCGGCTTGGCCGGCCGGGATGCAGTTGGTGGCCAAGAAGAAGGAGGACTACGCCGGGCCGCAGCCGTTGCCCGACCGCAAGAAGAAGATCGTCGAGGTCAAGGTTTTTCCGGACACGGTGAATTTGGAGAGTGCCCGGGACCGGCAAAGTTTGGTGGTGATGGCCCGTTATGAGGACGACACCACTTACGATGTCACCGCGAACGCCGAGTTGGTCCTGGCCGATGCCAAGGTGGCGGAGCGCAGGAAGCATACCTTCTTTCCCAAGGCGGATGGGGCCACCAGCTTGGCGGTGAAAGTGGGCGGACAGACGGTGAGTGTGCCGTTCAAAGTGGTTTCTGCGACGAAGGCTCCCCCCACCAGCTTCGAGCTCGATGTCATGCCCGTGTTCATGCGCGAGGGTTGCAACGTCGGTTCATGTCACGGTTCTGCCCGGGGCCAGGACGGTTTCATGCTCTCGCTGTTTGGTTACGATCCGGCCGGGGATTTTCACCGGGTCACCCGGGAGATGAACGGACGGCGGATCAACCTGGCGATTCCCGAGGAGTCGTTGTTGGTGGAGAAGGCCACGGAGACGGTTCCGCACACTGGCGGCAAGAATTTTGAGAAGGGTTCCGAGAGTTGGAAGACCTTGGTGGATTGGCTGACGCTCGGGGCTCCGAAGGATGCTGCGGGGATTCCGGAGGTGGTGGCCTTGGACGTGATGCCCAAGCAGATGTTGTTGGAAGGGGATGGAACAAAGCATCAGCTGACGGTCAGGGCACGTTATTCCGATGGGACGGACCGCGATGTAACGGGCTTGGCGGTGTTCATCACCAACAATGAGCCAACGGCGGCTGTCAGTGAGGATGGGATGATCACGGCCGGCAAGCGCGGCGAGGCGTTCGTCATGGCTCGTTACGAAACCTTCACGGTGGGGAGCCAGGTAGTCGTCATCCCGGAGGGGCTTGAGTATGAACGCCCGATACTGGCGGAGAACAATTACATCGACAAGCTGGTGCACGACAAGCTGCACAAGATGCGGATCGTTCCGTCTGAGCTTTGTTCCGATGAAGATTTCATTCGGCGGGCCTACATCGACATCGTGGGCATGTTGCCGCCAGCGGATGTCTACAATGCTTACATGGTGAGCAAGGCCCCGGACAAGCGGGCCAAATTGGTGGATGAGTTGATCCAACGCAAGGAGTTCACGGAGATGTGGGTCATGAAGTGGGCGGAACTCCTCCAGATCCGTTCCTCCCCGAACGTGGGCCAGGGCATCAGCTACAAGTCGGCCCTTCTCTACTTCAACTGGTTGGAGTCCCAGATCGCCAACAATGTCCCGATGGACCAGATCGTCCGAAACCTGTTGGCTTCCAATGGCGGCACCTTCAACAATCCACCGACCAATTTCTACAACGTGGAGCGGGACCTCCTGAAGTTGTCTGAGAACGTGGCCCAGGTATTCATGGGTTTCCGTCTCCAGTGCGCTCAGTGTCACAACCACCCGTTCGATCGGTGGACCATGGGAGATTACTACGGGTGGGCCGCATTCTTCACTCAGGTCGGGCGCAAGAATACCGAGGACCCGCGGGAGCAGATCATCTACAACAGCGGCAGTGGCGAGGCCCGCAATCCCGTGGGCAATCGGGTGACGGCTCCCCAGTTTCTTGGTGGTTCCCCGGTCGATCTGAAGGGGCGCGACCGACGCGAGGTCATGGCGGACTGGCTCACGGGCCCGGACAACCCCTATTTCTCGACCAACCTCGCCAACATGGTTTGGGCGCATTTCTTCGGAATGGGCATCATTGATCCGGTGGACGACGTCCGGGTGAGCAATCCGGCCACGAACCCAGAACTGATCGATACATTGGCCAAGAAATTGGTGGAGTATCGTTACGATTTCCGCAGCCTTGTCCGCGATGTCTGCAATTCGCGGGTCTATCAATTGTCGACCAAGCCGAACGCCTCCAACAAAGACGACGAGCGCAACTTTGCCAAGGCCCAGGTCCGGCGGATGCGCGCGGAGATTCTGTTGAATGCGATCACGCAGGTGACCGATACCAAAGACAAATTTGTCGGGTTGCCGTTGGGAGCGCGTGCTACCCAGATCGCGGATGGAAACACGACGAACTACTTCCTGACGACGTTTGGTCGGGCCACTCGTGTCACCGTATGTTCCTGTGAGGTCAAGATGGATCCGAGCCTCTCGCAGGCGCTGCACCTCATGAACGGGGACACCGTGTCCAACAAGATCGCCCAAGGTGGGATCGTGCGGACCGCGATCGCGGCCGGCAAGACGCCGGAGCAGATTGTCGGGGATCTCTACGTCCGCTGCGTCAGCCGCAAACCGACGGCGGACGAGGTCAAGGCCGTGATGGATCAATACCAGAAAGCTGGTGCTGACAAGGCCCTGCAACAGCAGATCGTGGAGGACGTGTTCTGGGCTTTGCTGAACTCCAAGGAGTTCATGTTCAACCATTGAACCGCGTGGAAGACGGTGGACTCGGTGCCCCGCTCATCCGCTGCTCCTCGTGAGGACGGGACCCTCCTTCTGCGTCCTTTCGGTCCCCGTTGCTCCTTGTTGTCGTGGTCGTTCGGCGGTCCCCTTGCCGGCGCGGTCCGGCCCCTTGTGTGAGATTCAGATATCAAACTGGACCGACTGTTCCCGTTCGAGCAGGGTGGCGACGGTTTGAGTTTGGAGAAAGTTGCGGACTCGGGTGTCGAGTTCTCGCAGGGTTTCCTCGAGACCTCGCACGCCCGGGCCTTCGGCGGAACGAGCGATTTCCAGGGAAGTCCAGGGGCCGTCCATGAGTTGGATCACCTCGGCGAGGGTGATGGCGGAAGCCTGGCGACCGAGTCGGTAACCGCCACCCAGTCCGCGTTTGGAGACAAGCAGATCCGCCCGGCGGAGGATGAGAAGGATCTGTTCGAGAAATTTCAGGGGGATGCCCCCGGCTTCGGCCAGTTCCTGAATCTGAACCGGACTGCCGGGATCACGGGAAGCGAGCATGGCCAATGCCCGCAGGGCATACTCGGCCCTTTTGGAGATTCTCATGCCGAATCCATTCCGCCGGATTTGGCAACCTGCAAGCTGTGCTTCCGGACTAGGTCAGATTGCGGCGCAAATCCGGTCGACTTGAGGCGACTCTTGACCTAAGCGATTTCCATGAGCGAACAGCCTGCCCCCGCGTCCCCGAAACCTCTGTCCGACGATCAGATCTTCTTCCGGGATCAGATGTATCAGCTTCTCGGATGGGGGTTCGCGCTGATCCTGTTGGAGGGCACCGTCATTCTCAACGAGCAAGTTCATTTCAGTGTGGTGGGCGATCCTCCCGCCGGGCAGGTGCAAGCGCTTCATCCGGAGCGGGCAGCCATGATCATCCGCGAGACCAAGATCGTGATCTTTTTCATTGTCTTTCTGACGCTTGGTTGGGCTTGGCGGGCCATCACGGTGCGCTGCCGTCTCCCCATTCATCCGACGATTCCAGACTGGCATGAAACGGTCGTCGGCATCGTCATCGTGGCCGTGGTTCAGATTTTCATCATCCACGAGATCGCCGGGGTATCGTGGGGGCAAATCGTTCCCGCCTTTTTCGCGTCGAACGCAGCGGGATCGTGAGCTGGAAACGGGGCCAGAGCCAGAGTCAGTGGCGCGGCGGGATGGATCCCTTGTTCAGAGATAACCGGCGCGCTGCAGGGCCATCTGCAATTCTCGTTGGAAGGCCAGGGCATCGGCTTCGGACGGACGATAGCCGGGTTGGTCCGGTTCGAATCCCAGGCGACCGGATGGGTCGATATACCAACTGGCCCCGCCACCATCACTGAACGTGACCCGTCCGCTGGCGAGAGTTTGCGGTCGGGCGATTTCATCGACCGTGAGCCGCAAACTTCCGGTTCCGGCCGGGAGATCGGGACTCTCTTCATCGAGCTCGTCTTCCTCGAGGAAATCTTCGTCTTGTCCTGCGCCTTTTGGTTCGGGCTCGGCTTTGGGGGTGGGCGGTGGGTTTCGGTCCTTGAGTGAGACCTGCAGGTCGGCGACCAGGAGACGAGCCTCCATGTAGGTCATGGCCACGCCCAACTCCTGACCGATGCGTTTGTGGATCTCGTTGAGGGAGAGGCCTTGTGCGGCCCATTCCCTGATTTTTTCCTCCTGAGTTGCGCTCAATTTCATCTT
>QQNE01000047.1 GCA_003402735.1 Verrucomicrobiota bacterium | reverse complement strand
GTCTTCAGCCCCGAGGATTCACGGCTGAACACTTCGAGCAAGCGAGTCGTCTCATCCGCACAAACGACCCCCAAATCGCTGATCCGCGCCTCCGGATTCGCCACAATCTGCTCCAGCAAAAACAGATAGTTCTGCAGCAGGCGTTCGATGGTCTCCGGCAGAAAGAGATCCGCAGCATACTCCATCCGCAACAGCAGACCGGATCGGGTCTCCAACACTTCCAGCGTGAGGTCAAAGGTGGAGAACTCACTTTCCAAAACCAGGGGCTCCAGCGAGATCCCGGTCTCCCCGGTGGGCATCTCCCGCTGCCCGTTCACCTGGAACATGGTCTGGAAAAGCGGATTGCTCCCCGCCGTCCGCTCCGGTTGAATGGCGTCAACCAAACGGTGAAACGGAAGGTCGCCGTGATCATAAGCCTCCACCGAAGTGGCTCGCACATCGGCCAGAAACTCCAGAAAACTCTGCTCCCCCTGCATCCGGCTCCGCAGCACCAAGGTGTTCACCAGGAACCCGAGAATCGTCTCATGACCGGGCCCGGAACGCGTCGCGAACGGGGTCCCCACAATCATGTCTTCCTGATTGGTATAACGATAGAGGAAGACCTTGTAAGCCGCCAAAAGCGCGGTGAAAAAAGTCGTCTGCGCCCGTCTCGCCAACTCACGAAGCCGGCGCGCAAGATCCGTCGGCATCTCCAAAGATCGCTTGCCCCCTCGAAAGCTCGCTTGCTCGGGCCTCACAAAATCGACGGGCAACTCCAGCACGGGAAGCGATCCGGCCAGCTTCTGCTTCCAATACCCCAGCAACTCCCCCAACCTCTCTCCCCGCAGTTGCTCCAGTTCCCATTCGACGAATGCCGAGATCTGACCCGGCTCAGCGGAATCGCCACCGCAAGAACCACGGGCAGCCCTCTCATAAACCTCGATCAATCCCTCCCAGAAGAGAGCGGCTGACCATCCATCAAAGACAATATGGTGGATCACCAGAACCACCCAGTGCTCCTCCGGCTCCAGCTGGATGGAATGCACCATCCACAAGGGTGCCTGCCCCAGATCAATCGGCTGATTCGATACCCGGGCGGCGATCCTCCTCGCTTCCGCCTCCCGCTCGGCTGCCGGAACCTTGGCGAGATCACTCCGCACAAAATCCACCTTCACCGCTTCACGGATCTGCTGCACCGGATGCCCATCCTGAACGCGGAAACAGGCTCGCAACCCCTCATGCCGCCGCGCCAGCTCTCCAAGGGAACGCTCCAACCGGTCAGGATCGAGCGGCCCGCGGACCCGCATGGCATCGGTCACGTTGTATCCCGCCTTCCCAGGAGCAAGCTGCTCCAGGACCCATAGCTGGAGTTGCCCGCAAGAGAGGGGAATTTGTTTCGCTTCCGACATGATCACCGAAAAGAGTTCCTAGCAGACCGAGAAACCAGACTTCGCCTTCAAGGGCGATTTATAAGATCGCTATAGATAATTTATAATTTAGAATTTTCAAGTATTAGATAAAAAACACAACCCATATATCGTTGGAATTGCCGAAATTCTTGTGAATCTCCCCCACGCCGCCGCGTCCCGGAGATCGATCCGGGCTCGCCCCCCCTCCTTCATCGGCCCGCCCTCTCCAGCACCATCCCGGTTCTGCAAGGAATCGCTTGAAAGTGCGGTCCTTCCCTCCGAACGTCGCCGGTTGATGAGTCGCGCTTTTCTCGCTTTGGAAGACGGCAGGGTGTTCGAGGGGACCGGGTTCGGGGCGTCCTCGACCGCCACCGGCGAAGCCTGCTTCAACACCTCGATGACCGGGTATCAGGAGATCCTCACCGATCCCTCGTATCGCGGACAGATCATCGCGATGACCTATCCATTGATCGGAAACTACGGCGTCAACCCTTCCGACGGGGAGAGCGATCGCCCGCACGTGCGCGGGTTCGTGGTGGAGGAACTCTGCTCCGTGCCGAGCAATTGGCGCTCCCGGGAACCTTTGCACGATTACCTCCTTCGCTGGGGAATTCCCGGGATTCAGGGGGTGGACACCCGGGCCCTGACCCGCCATTTGCGCACCGCGGGCGCGATGCGAGCCGCGCTGACCACGGATCCCTCACTCGGCGCGGACGACGCCGTGGACTTGGCGCGCCAAGCCCCTCCGATGTCAGGCAGCGACTTCGTGCACGAGGTCACCACTTCCGCCGGCTACCGCTGGGACGAATTCGATCGCGAGAGCGGCGAATGGACCTTGGACAACCCCAGTGAACCGGCCGATCGCCGGATCGCTGTCGAACGGGGAGAATACGTGCGCCCCCTGCCCCCGGTGCGCCACCAGATCGTGGCCTACGATTTCGGCGTGAAACGCAACATTTTGCGTTCCCTGCGCCAGAGCGGCTTCGCCGTGGACGTCGTCCCGGCCTCGACCCCGGCCGAGGAAGTGCTGAGCCGCAACCCGGACGGAATTTTCCTCTCCAACGGCCCCGGAGACCCGGCCGCGCTCGGCTCGATCCACGCTGAGGTTCGGAAACTGATCGGAAAAAAACCGCTCTTCGGCATCTGCCTCGGCCACCAGATTTTGGCCCATGCGTTCGGCGGAACTACCTTCAAGCTGAAATTTGGCCATCGCGGAGGCAACCAACCGGTGAAGGATCTGCGATCCGGCCGAGTGGCCATCACCTCGCAGAATCACGGATTTGCCGTGGATCCCGACTCCCTGCGGAAAACGGCGCAGGTCACCCACATCAACCTGAACGACGGAACCGTGGAAGGGATGCGCCATCTGGACCACCCGGTTTTCAGCGTGCAGTATCACCCCGAGGCCGCTCCGGGTCCGAACGACGCCAAATACTTTTTCGACGAATTTGCCAATTTGATCGAGGCAACTCGCTAAAGGTTCATTCCAGACTTGCCCTTGGCCCTGCGGATCCATAGATTCTCTTCACTATGCCCAAGCTGATTGTCCATTTCCCGGACGCGGAAGAAGTCGCCTACGAATTCGACGACCCGCTAATCACCATCGGACGGACCGAGGGCAACAGCATTGTCATTCCGCATCCGTCGCTCTCGGGCAGCCACAGCCAACTCCAGCTCAACCCGGACGGAACCTACACCATCTCCGACCTCAACTCGGTGAACGGCACCTTCGTCAACGGCGCACAGATTTCCGAGGCCGTCTTGCCTCCCTACGCCCAGATCGTTTTCGGTGAGGTCGGGACCAGCTTCTACACCCCGGAACCGTCCGCTCCTTCTGGCGTCATGCGGCGCGGCTTCGAATTGCCGGATCTCCCCGCAAAGGGACGCCCCGCAAACTTCGTCTCCGTTTCGTCTGTCCCAAAGAACAAAAAGAAGAAGGATCCGGCCGCCCCTATCGCGGCTTCCCTCGCAGTCCTGTCCATTCTGGCCTCCCTCGGTCTTATCGGAGCGGTCCTCACCTTGTTGCAGGCTCCATAGACCTTCCCAGGCTTTTCCAGATTGCAGTTGATTCCTCCCCCGGGAGAAGCCACTTTGGCCGCCGCCCGCAGGGTTCCCCACGGGCGTTTCTCTTGTCCTCCCGCACTTCCTCACACGACGACAATCTCCCTGAACCGCCCCTCTGCCGTTCCCCATATGTCAAACACCATTATCGTTGGCGCCCAGTGGGGCGATGAAGGCAAAGGCAAGGTCGTCGATTTCCTGACCAGCTCCGCCGATGTGGTGGTTCGTGCCCAAGGTGGGAACAACGCCGGTCATACCGTGATCTGCGAGGGCAAAAAATACATCCTGCACCTCCTCCCTTCCGGCATCCTCTGGCCCGGCAAAACCTGCGTGATCGGCAATGGCGTCGCCCTCGACCCCATCGGTCTCGTCACCGAAATCGAAACCCTGGAACGCCAGGGCATCGCCGTCCGTCCCGAACAACTCTTGATCAGCGACCGCGCCCACCTCACTCTCCCCTACCACCGCGAAATCGACGGTCTCAGGGAGCAGTCGCGTGGCGATCAGAAGATCGGAACCACCCGACGCGGCATCGGTCCCACTTACGCGGACAAGGCGAACCGGACCGGGTTTCGCATGGCGGACACCCTGGACACGGAGCGGTTTCTTCTCGCTCTCCGGGAGCGGATCGCGGAATCCAATGACCTGCTCACCGCCGCTGGCATGGTTCCAGTGGACCCGGGCATCGTGGAATCCGTGCTCGCAGCCCTCGCCAGGTTGCGCCCCCACATCACCAACACTATGGCCTTTCTCCACGGGGCCATCACCGAGGGACGCACCCTCCTCTTTGAAGGCGCCCAAGGTACGTTTCTGGATATCGATCACGGCACGTATCCGTTCGTGACCTCCTCGAACACGACCGCTGGAGGGGCCTGCACCGGCAGCGGAGTCCCGCCCAATCGCATCGATCGCGTCATCGCCGTGGCCAAGGCCTACACCACCCGTGTCGGGACCGGCCCGTTCCCCACCGAGAACCAGGATCTCGGGGATCACTTCCACGCGATGGGTCGCGAGTTCGGGGCCACCACCGGCCGGGAGCGGCGCTGCGGCTGGCTCGACTTGGTCCTCTTGCGTCATGCCGTGATGATCAACGGAGTCGATTCCCTGGCGGTCACCAATCTGGACGGACTGGATCAGATCGATCCCATCCGGATCTGCACGCATTACGAATTGGACGGTCAGCGGCTCGAACTCCCTCCCTCCACCATTGCCGAACTGGAACGCGCCGTTCCGGTTTACGAAACATTGCCGGCATGGAACACCGATATCAGCGCCTGCCGCAGCTGGGAGGATCTTCCAGAGGCGGCCCGCCGCTACATTCACCGGATCGAGTCCCTCCTTCGTGTCCCAGTCGGTTTGGTGAGTGTGGGCCCGGACCGGAACCAGACTCTGCTGCGCGATCCACGGTGGACGGGCTTGGAGAATCCCTCAATCCGCGTCCGCCCGGAAGAACTGCCCGCCATTGCCTGAACCGCGTCGGTTTCGACTTTCCCAAGGTCCCCTCCGCAGGCCTTTTTCGTAGAACCCCATGGCCAGCGATGCCTCCAAACTCCCCTGTCACATCGCCGTCATCATGGACGGCAATGGCCGTTGGGCCAAGGAACGCGGACTCCCCAGGACCGAGGGACACCGCGCCGGTGCGGAGTCGATCCGCTCCATCGTCGAAGAGTGCAACCGGCTGGGGATTCGTTACCTCACGCTTTACGCCTTCAGTGCGGAGAACTGGCGCCGACCGCTGAACGAGGTCCACGCGCTCATGGCGCTCCTGGAGTTTTTCCTGAAGCAGGAGACCCCGGATCTCGTTCGCAACGGAGTCCGCCTTCAGGCCATCGGTCGGCTTCATGACCTACCCGACGCCTGTCAACGGCAGTTGCACGCCTCGATCGAGGCCACCGCTGGCGGCACCGGACTGACGCTGATCCTGGCCTTGAGCTACGGCGGTCGCGAGGAAATCATCGATGGCGTCAAGAGCCTCTTCCGGCACATCCAAGAAGGGCACGTCGATATCGCCATGCTCGACCCCGAACTCTTCTCCAAGCACCTCTACACCCGCTATTACCCGGACCCTGACCTCATGATCCGCACGTCCGGGGAAATGCGCCTCTCCAATTTCCTCCTCTGGCAACTCAGTTACGCAGAGATCGTCATCACCCGAAAATTCTGGCCGGACTTCCGCAAGGAAGATCTCCATGCCGCCCTGGAGGAATTCGCCTCGCGCAAACGGCGATTCGGCGGACTTTGACCCAACCCAACGCATTTTCCCCACTGCACCGCTCGATTTTCCACCGATTCGGGCGATCTTCTGCTCCCGGCGCGGCTGCGCCTTTGGAATGACCGAACAATCCATCCTAATCGTTGACGCTGACGAGGACTTCCTCGCTTGGAGCCAGAGGCATCTCACGGCCAGCGGAGTGAAGATCTCCACGGTGAACAACTCCGACGCCGCCCTCAGCCTTGTGCAGAAGGCGATGCCGGACTTGGTCATCGTGGAATTGCGGATCACTCCACTCAACGGTCTCGACCTGCTCCGCAAAATCCGGCAGCACGACCCGAACGCCACCGTGCTGCTGACGACCGGTTTCCCGCCCACCAGCGCGGTCATCGAAGCCATGAAGCTGGGAGCCTACGACTTTCTCCGCAAGGAAGCCCTGAACTTTGAGCTGCGCCCCGTCGTCGAGTCCGCTCTGCAAACTCAGGATGCCGTCCGCAGCGCCGCTCAGCAAACTCATCAGGGGGAATTGCGCGCCGAGGACTACCGGGAGACCATCATCGGGAAGTCCGCGGCCATGCAGGAAGTCTTCAAAATGATCGGCCGCGTCAGCCGGGCGGGTGCGCCCGTCCTCATCACCGGGGAGAGCGGGTGTGGCAAGGAAAACGTCGCCAATTCCATCCACAAGTTCAGTCTCCGTGCTTCCCGCCCTTACGTGGCCATCAACTGCGCCGCCATCCCTGCGGACCTGCTCGAAAGCGAACTGTTCGGGCACGAGAAAGGAGCCTTCACTGGCGCCACCACCCAGCGCATCGGCCGATTCGAACAGTGCGACGGCGGCACGCTTTTCCTCGACGAAATCGGCGACATGCCGATCAACATCCAGAGCAAGATTCTCCGCGTTCTTCAGGAAGGGGAGTTTTCCCGGGTGGGCGGCAATCAAACCCTGAAGAGCGACGCCCGAATCATTGCGGCAACCAACCGCGAACTGGAGAAAGAGGTCGCGGAGCACCGTTTCCGGGAGGATCTCTTCTACCGCCTCAACGTGGTCCGGATTCATATCCCGCCCCTTCGCCAACGCCGGGAGGATGTGCCGCTCCTCGTGGACTTCTTTCTGCAACGGATCGCCGAACAGCGCCGCACGGAGCGGTTCCGGATCACGGACGAAGCCATGCAACTCCTCATCGACCACGACTGGCCAGGCAATGTTCGAGAACTCGAGAACACCGTCCAGCGCGCCTGCGTCTTGGCCACCAGCAAGATTCTCCTGCCCAAAGATTTTCCCATCGGCCGCACCCCGTATCAAGCCCAACGCGAGATCGATGCCGAAATGGAAGCCGAGGCCCTAGAGGAACCGGACGCAGCGGACCACCGCTCCGCTTCCCTCGAGGACCACCAGGCCGCCAGCCTCGCCACCTCCACCCCCGAGTTGCACCAAGCCGTGGAGATCCTCCTCAATGCCGCCGCCGCCAACGAGGAACTCGAACTCCTCCCGTGGTTGGAACGCGAAATGACTCTTCACGCCATGCGCCGCACCGGAAACAACCAGGTCCGTGCCGCCAAACTCCTCGGCATCACCCGCGGCACTCTGCGCAAGCGACTCGAGCGTTACGGTCTGTTCTGATCCACGAAGACGGAACAGTCATCCTGCTTGATGGTTTGCGCTTGATGGTTTGCGGGTGAGGATTCCCGGGCCACGATGGATCGGCGGTTACAGTTCGGTCCTGCTCGGAGCCTCACCTTGTTTCCGCAAACTCAGTCCATTCGCCAGTCAACGGATATCCGAATATTTGCCACCGTTGTCCTTGGCCAGCTTCTCCATGAAATACTGACCGCTGTCCGCCTTGTAAGCGAACACATTGATCACCGCCCTTTTTGACCGACTCTCCTGGTGCTCCCGGACACTCCAGAGAACCTTGTCCCGCTGATCATCGGTCGGCTCCCCGTCGGAAACAAAAACAATGGTGTCGGGCCCCTGCTCGAAAGCCTTGTTCAGTGCCAGTTTGCTGCTGGTCTGATTGTGGCGTCTTCCCTTTGCACTCACCCAAGCCGCATCGTTGCCCTGCATCTGACCGGAAGCCAACAACAGGCAGGGACTATACGATTTCAACCACTTCACCGCCTTCTCCTTCTCCATCGGCGTGGCCCCCACCATGGTGCGCTGGTAGACGAACGCCTCCGAACCGAAGGTGATGACATTGAATTTCATGGCCGGGCTCAGCGCGTTGATCGACTTGATCACTTCCTGCTCCAACTTTTCGTAAGAGGTCCGGTCCTTGGTCCCCTGGATCATGCTGCCGGAGATATCGACCACGTAGACGATGCTCCCCGTGGCCCCGCGGAACCCGAAGAAACTGAAGCCGCCTCCAGCGGCCCCCCCACCTTGCCCCGCCCCCATGGTGGGCGCCATGGCCATGCCGATCCCAGCTCCCGGCCCGAACCCGGAGCCCGACATGCCTGGCAAAGCCGAAGGCGTCATCAAGCTGGCGGAGGGCATGCGAGGCATCTCCGGCATCGCGATCGAACCAATCCCAGTGGAGACAATGCGCCGGGCCTGGGGCGGCGCCCCGCCGGTCTTCATCTTCTGCACCATGGAGACCTTGTGCTCCACGGCGCGATGCGTGGGATCGACCACGGGAGGTCCCTCCTGAAAGGCCATCTTGCGCTTGGTCTGAATGTTCTGCACCACCAAAAAGCCCGCCACCACGGCAAATCCGACATGCACCAGGACACTCAGCACAAAAAACAGGCTCACCCGGAAGCCGCGCCGTGGGGCCGGACTTGGCGAACCCGCGGAAGAACCCGCCCGGACAACTTTGCGTTTGGAACTCATTTCTGCACCTGAGATTCTGAATGTTCGGTCGACAGCATCACCGATCCCCTCGCGCCGCTCGTTCACGGTCGGCAACCCGCTGCAATTCCGGCAACGCCAGTTTGGCCTCGGGCGCACCCGGGTAAACCGCACGCAGCTCCTCCAAGGTCGACCGAGCTCCCGCAAAGTCCGCCAGCCCCAACAAAGCGCGCCCTCGCCCCAGCATCACTGCGGGAAAGAGGATCGTCTCGGTCGCGTGAAAAACCGGCACCTGCACAAACGAGAGCATCGCTTCCTCCCAGTTCTCCTCCGCCAGCCAACATTGCCCCCGGACCAAATGGGCCAAGGCCCGCGCCGTATCGCCACGAGCCTCGCGAAGAACGGGATCGATTTTTCGGATGGCACCGGCACGATCGCCCCGACGCAAGATCACCGCGGCGACCTGCGCTTGCGCCGCCTTGACCAGCTCGGGCTCGATCGCCTCACCGACGATCTTCTCGGCGAGGGCCTGGGCTTCCAAGCCTCGTCCCAGACTCTCAAGGGCCTGGGCCAGACGCAACGCCGTCAGCGACCACCAGTTTCCCGGGATCTCGCGGAAGTCGGCCTGCCCGGCCACGATTCGCTCCAGCAGCACCACCGCTTCTTCCCCCTTCCCCTCGACAACCTTCTCCACCGCATCCCCAAGATCCGAAGGCTCCGGAAAATCAATCCGGACGATCTCGCCCACCGCCATGCTCACTTGGGCTCCCGAAGCCGACTCCAGCATCACCTGATCTCCCGCGCGCTTCACGTTCGCGGCGGCGAGGAGACGGCCATCCTTGAGCATGACCGTCTGGGCCTGCGCCAGTGCCACCGCGGCTCCCCACAAAACCATCGTCAACCTCGCCGTTCTCCCATCCATCTCACAGTGCCTTCCAATCCGACAACATCTTCTCCGCCCTGGCCCGATCCGGGGAATCCTTCAACTTCTCGTTGCGCAAGAACTCCCGCAAGTGGTTGACCGCCTCCTGCCGCCTGTTGAGCTTGTCAAAGGCTTCGGCACATCGGAGGTAAGCCCTGGCTGTCCACACAGGGTATTTCTGATAGGCGACGAAGACTCTCTGATAGTGCGCGATGGACTCCGGATAACGCCGCTGCTTGAACTCGATCTCGCCCAGATAAAACATGGCCAATGCCGTGGCCTCCCCCCGCCATTCCCGGTAGCCGGCTATGGTTTGAAATCCTTTCCTGGCATCATCATAAAGCGCCAACTCATACTGCGCTTTTGACTGACCAATCATCGCTTCCCGCAATCTGGACCCCGGCACCTCGTTGGCCGCCGTCTGAAACAATCGCAACGCCTCTCTGGCGTCACCTGCCCCCAGCGTAATCTCGCCGAGACCGACGTAAGCAGCGTCGAGATAAGCACTCTTGGGATGTTTGTCGCGCAGCACCTCGTAAACCTTGCCCGCCGCCTCGCGGTTTCCCCCGGTCCGCAAAAAATCACCCACCTCGGCAAGGATCGCAGGGCTGAGTTCCTCCGGCACAAACTGGATTTCGATCTCCTTCCAGATCTTGGGAACCTCGTCCCCACGTTTGATCAGCGGCAGGAGCTGCGCCTCGGCGTAAAGGAAACGTGCTTTGCCTGTCGCGGCGGCCCCGCTCCGCAGCGGTTCCAATTGCTTGCGCAGTTCCGCCACCGCATCGTAGGAGGCACCGCCGGTCGAAGGCGTCGGACGCACGCAGAGCTGGGCCAGTTGCTGCAACAGTTGTTCCACGGATTCACGCTGGGGATCGTTGAGGTAGGGCTGCAGACTCTGCACCAAAAAAACCTTCGCCTCCTCAGTCTTCCCCTCGCGGGCTTTGGCCTTGCCGATCCAATACATGGCGGTAACCACCGACGGATGACCGGGGCGCTCCCTCACGAAATTCTCGAACAGACGGGACACTTCGGCCCAGTTCCCCTGCTTGCGCCACTGCGCGCCGGCCTGGAGCAATGCATAATTCAGAACCTCATCACTGCTGGCGGAACGAAAAGCCCGGGTGTAGGCCATGGCCGCCTGAACCGGACGATTCAGTTCCGCGTGAGCGTCCCCCAAGAGCGACAAAACCTCGCCCAAGATCGGGTTGTTGGGAAAACGCTTCTCCCAGGCTCCCGCCTCCGTCACGATTTCGTTGTAACTGCTCCCGGCGTAAAGGCAGAGCATGCGGCGATACTCCGCGTCCGCGGCAAATGAACCGTCCGGAAAATCTTGAAGATAGGCGGCAAACGCCGGCAACGCCTCCGCATATTTGCCTTCGTAGATAAAGGCGAGCGCCTGACGATAAACCACCTCTTCCCGGAAACTGCCGCTCGGATAATCTTTGAGATACTGCTGGTATTCCGCGCGTGCCTCGGCCAGGGCCCCCTTCATGAATAGCGCGTTCCCCAGCAGAAACCGCATCTCCTCCCGGAACCGACTCTTCGGCTGCCGCTCCAGGATTTCCCGGAACCGATTCTCGGCGCCCGCCGCGTCGTTGGCCTGCAGAGCGGTCACCCCTCCCAAATAGCCAGCCGTCTCCGCGTTCGGTCCCTCCGGATATTTGCGGAGATAGCTCTCGCAAAGCCGCAAAGTTCGCGCCCCCAGAAACAACTCGGAGGCGCAAACCAGAGCGGCGTAGTGTGTCGGCTCACCGTCTCCAGCGTCTGGAAAATCCGCAAGCAGACGATCAAACACGACCAGCGCCTCCCACTTCTGACCGGCTTCATAATAGGCGCTCCCCATGCGAAACAGCAAGGCGGGCCAGTAGTCGGGCAATTTCTCAAAATCCGTCAGCAACTTCTTGGCCGCAGCCAAGTCCGTCTCAACAGTCCCCGACGTCGGCACCGCTGAAGCCCCCCCGGATGCCGACGGGGCCGACGCCTGTTTGCGGCGCTCCATGCTCGAGATCCGGTCTCTCTGGAACGAGATCAAGTCGCCCCGGGAACGCACCCGCCGATAGGCGCTCAATGCCTCCGGATACCTTTTCTTTTGCGCGAACTCATCGCCCAGCCGCACCATCAAACCGTTGAGGGCGATCACGTTTTCCACGACCCCCACCCGCCCGGCCAGAGCTTCCAGAACCCTCAGCGCCTTTTCCGGCTCCTTTCTTTCAAGGTAGAACTCCGCCAGAATCAAACCGCCTCCCGCTTGGGACCGCGAGCGGATCTGGGGCGCGATCAACTTCTCCAGGACCGCCGCCTGCTCAACCGGTTGCCCCAAGAGACGGTGGCACTCAGCCCGGGCGAGCAGCGCCTCGTCACGCATCGCCGGAATGCCTTCGATCTGCGCAAAGAGCTTGGCGGCCCCTTCCTGATCCTTGTTCATCAACATGGCCCGCGCCGCAGCCATCCGGACTTCGGCAGCTCGCTCGGCTTGCGGATACCGGCTCAGATAGATCCGGAACGAATCGAGAGCCTTCCCGTAATTTCCCGCGTTGAAATACGCCGCGCCCTGGGTGTAGATCAAGGGTGCCAGTTTGGACGCCCCGTCCGCATCGGTCACCGAGCTGATCACCGTCTCCAGACCAGCGGCAGCCTCGTTCCACTTGCCCTCACCAAACGCGCGCATCGCCGCGTTGTAGGTTGTCTCCAGCTCATTCGGGGCGGCGACCTGGGCCACACCCACCCCCAACAGGAGGCAAAACAAAACCGAAAGCTGAAAGGGGACGATCATGCGCCAAACCGACCGGAACCGGCGCCAGATTCTGATTGAATCCTGAGCCCGTGGCAATCCGTTTCTTCGGGAGGAGAACCGCGCGGATGGTCACCTGCCCATTCCCCGATTTCCGAACTTGGTGCGCACCCCGGCCGCCGGAGACTTGACCTGCGGGGCGGGCGCATCCTCTGCAGGACCGGAAACGGAAATCACCTGGTGACGTCCGCGCATGGGCTGCCCGCCTGGAGACGGTGCGGCGTTCCGCCCTGAAACCGGGGTGAGCTGCTCGCTGATGAAAGGGTCTCCGAATTTCATGGTATCGATCGTGGACCCGCTCCGGCCCACCTCAACCTCGTTGGGACTGGATGGGATCTTTTTGCCGTCAATGATGAACGGCTGAATGAAGATGAGGAGTTCCTCGCGCCGGTGCACGCGGTCCGTGCTTCCCACCACGCTCTTGAGGACCGGAATGCGCCGAATCACCGGAACGCCGGTGCGATCGTCGTCCGCCCTCTCTGTGATCAAACCACCCAACACGATCGTTTGGGCGTTCGGAACCGTGATGGTCGTCACCAACTCCTGGGTGTTCAAGGTAGGCACTACATTCCCCGAGATGACTTGCTGACCCACCACCGTGTCATTCACCTGGGCAATGCGCAAGGTCACCTCGTCGTCGGAGTTGATGAGAGGCACCACCTCGAGCTTCAGAACCACGTCGAGATACTCGATATTCGACGAAATCGACCCGGGGAAATCATTCCCACCAAAGCCACCGCCGACCGACGTCAGGGTCGAGGTCGGCACGGCAATGCGCTGGCCGCTGAGAATGATCGCCTTCGAATTGTTCTGGGCGTAAACGCTCGGTCGGGAGAGCAGCCGAAAGTTTTGGTCCCGGGTGAGCACACGGAGAACGACATCGATGGGCGCGTTGTCCCCCTCGATAATCGATCCCAACAGCGACAAACCACGCCCGGTGGCTGCGCCCACTCCTCGATACGGGCTCAAGGCCCCAACAATGGAACCACCCCGAGTGTCGAATGAACCGCCCCCAAGAAGATTGCCCCCGTCATCGCCGGACGGAGTGAAGTTGTCGAAGCGCTTGAAGGCATTCAGACTGTATTGCAACTCATCACCAAGGGTCATCTGACCGATGATGGTCGAGAGATACACCTGCTTCGGCTGCACATCGACCTCGTCAATCAGCTTCTCGATGATCTCAACATGCTCCGGAGAGCCTGACACGATCAGACTGTTCGCCTGCGGATCGGCAATCATGAGCGTGTTGCCCACCACAAAGGATTGCGGGGCCGTGAATGGCTCGGGCTCAGAGAGCCGATCCGGGTAAATCCCACCGCCAAAACCGCCCGAAGCCCCCCCGGTGCCACCTCCCCCGCCTTCCAAAATCTCGACATCGCCTGCCCGATCCCCAAGCTCATCAGGCTTCAGCAAATCGTCCCGCTTTTCCACATCCGTGTTGCGGGCGATCGCATTGAAAAACGCCGGCAAGTAATCCACCACCGATACATACTGCAGCTTGCGACGCAGAAAATTGGAGGCATCACTCGGTTTGTCGAAGGATTCGACCAACCCGCGGATGTAAGCAAGATCCACAGGACGACCAATCACCAGGAGACTGTTGGTGCGCCGATAGGCGATCACTTTCACCCCAGCCCTGCCATCAACGATCGGCACACTCATCTCTGCCGCACCCTGAGGAGGTCCGACCGCGGCTGCCGGGACCGCCGGAACACCCGCATCAACAGGCACGTAGAGCTGCGTCAGGATTTCGGCGATCTTCTCCGCATCCGCGCGCTCCAGATCCAAAAACTCATTGGCGACCTGTGAGGAGGGCACATCCAAATGGTCCTTCAACTGGATCAAGGACCGCACCACGGTCGTGTTTTCCGTGATGATCACTGCCGAAGCCGCGTTCAACGGCGTGATGGCCCCGTAGGGATTCAAGGCCACGACCTGGGAGAAGGCTCGTGCCGCATCGTCAGGCGACACGTGGTCCAGCGTCATGACATAGTTCACAATGCCCTCACCCTCGGGCAAACCCTCGGGACTTACCACCACCGGCAACCCCTGACTCCGAGGACTCTTGCCCGCCTCATAATTGATCACCTTCAGCGTCCTGGCGTCGACCGGGACCAAGGCATAGCCGTTCAACAACAAGGCGCTCTCAATGAAGCCGACCGCTTCAGCCTTTGTCAGTGGCTCGGAAGAGGTGATGGAAATCTCGGTTCCCTCGAGTTTCGCATCCCGGATGATCCGCTTACCAGTCAGCCTTTCGTAAAATGGCAGGATCGCCGCCACCGGCGAGTTGGGAAACTCGATGAGAACCGAATCCGCCCCGACCGGGGACACTTGGCCCTGAACCTTCCCACAAAAAAAGACTCCCCCTAGGATTCCAGCCGATGCGATGGCCCGGGCTAACAATGGGACGAAAGGGGTTCTCAAAACGGGAATCGTGTACGGCTCCCTGACAATATGCAGCTACAGATTGTTAAGTCTAGTTAAGAATAGACCGATTCGTGCAACCTTGATTTCTCCGCGGTCTTTCCTCGCAAGGTCCGGCCCCGGAAGCGCCAGACAAGCCGTTCGTTCACTCCTCGCCCTCGAAGTAACTCTTGGTGACTTCGATCTCCGCAGTGAATTCCCCTTCCGCGTCAATGACTTCCGCCGTGACGCCGATGAGCCGCTCCGGTTGCTGCAGGCTGTGCAGCCAGGGAAGGACTTTCTCCGGTTCTCCCTGCACCCGGACGCGGATGGTGGCGGTGTGGAAGTAAGTTGACGAAGCGTCTTCCTCCGCGGCATCGGTGCCCTCCTGAGCGCCTCCCAGAATTTCCCGCCCGGTGAGCTCCATCCCGGCGTCCCGAGCCTGCGTCTCGATGTGACTGAGGAGGGCCGCCGAGGCATCCTCGCGGCTCCGGAACGTGTCGGTGTGCTCATTCAGCCAGGCATCGCGCGCCTCCCAAACGGCCCGGTCATCGACAGCGCGCTGCAAGTTCGCGGCCCGCTCCGCCAGAGCGGCGTTCTCCCGAATCAGCCCCGCAAGGGAACGGCCCCCGGCCCAAACGAGCCCGCCCCCGACCAGAAGCAGGAGAAGGACCGCAAAAACGGCGAGGAGGATGGATTCCCGTTGCGACAACTTCATGGGTTCACGGAGGTGGCGGTTCCCTCGATTTCAAAGGTTGCGGTGCCGTCCTGTCCGATGAGTGGCTGCGCATAGGTCCAGTCGTAGCCGGAGAGAGCTTCACTCCTGGAGATGGCCCCGAGAAACTGCAGAGCCTCGGATGGCGAAACCGCCCGGCCCTTGATGGCGACCCGCTCCCCGCTCCGCTCGAAGCGGGTCAAACTGATTCCCTCGCCGATCGCCAACTGGCGGAAGAGCAGCATCATCTCCAACGGGGAACGCTCCGGATCCACGGCACTTGCCACCTCTTCCCAGCGGAGCTGAACCTGCTCGATCTCCGAGGCCGCCGGCAAAAGCGCGGCGATTCGGTCCCTCAACACCTTCTGATTCTGCAACGCCAGGACCAGGGCAACAGCAAAAACCACGAGCAGCACCCCGGCAAGAACCGCCGATCCGGCCAACAACCGCCGGGTGCGCACCTTCCGGCGCTCGCGGGCCTGAAGATCAGCGGCGAACCGGGGCAGAATGGCACTGACATCCTCCGGCCTGAAATGGGGAACCGGTAAGGCCGCCTGGGTCACAGGCAATCCGGTCTTTTCTTGCAGCCACGCCAAGTCCAGGTCCGCTTCGTCCGCCCAAACCGTGATCCCCGAACACGGATTGACCATGCCTTGAAACTGAAATTGCCTGGCCCAGCGCACCACCTCTTCAGCGGCCCGGCCATCGAGCACAGAAGAGGCCAAAACATTGTGATACACTAGCTTTCCGCCACGCGCCATGGCGGTGACCAACCGGCCCAACTCCCTCCAGATCACAATCTGATCGTCTGGAATCCCCAACAGCTTGGGTGCCAGACAAATCGAGTCCGGGGCCGGAGACTCTTCCCCCAGCTTCAAAACCGATTTGGCCAACGCATCCACCCGGACCAGCACCCGGTTTTCCTGCGCCAAAATTCGTTCAAAATCGAACCCGTCCGGTTCATCCTCCCGTCTCAACCCGTCCTTTTCCAGATGCAGTTCCGCTGCACCACGCAACTCCTCGGAATTTCTGCCGATCATCCAAAGAGGAATGGCATACGTCGAAGTCACCGGAAGAGCCAACACCCGCAGGAAAGCCGGTCCGCAAAACGCGGGAACCGCCAAAGCGGTCTGCCGTTGCTCCACGGAATCAATTGCCCACAACTCCCAGGTCTCAGCACCAGGAAAGAGAATCTGGATGGGGGCGTTTTTCCGGGACTGCTTCACTTCGCGATCTCACTCACTGGTTTCCGGAGGGGCCACAGACTCCCCCCGCCAAATTGCCTCCTTCTCTTTCAGCACCAGGACAAGTTTGGATTGAAACTTTCCGACGCTCCCAACCGCCTCGACCCGCCGCGTATTCCCGTCGATCGCCAGATGAGGAGGCGGCGGGGTGTAGATTCCCAGCCGTTGCAAGGCCTCCGGGACGCTGCCGAATCGCACATCGTCGTCGGTGAACCGCTTCCCGTCTCGGCCCGCCAGGTTCTGCCAGACGCGGAGCGCCCCCGGCAAGCGCGCTCCGGTGGCCGCCGCCATCACCTCGGGGGAGGCTTCGTTCAAATCGATTTTGCCCGCCGTCCAAAGGGTAAAAAAATCCCGCCAATCGGGCCGGAGCAACTCCAGTGCGTCCATCCCCGCCACCATCCGGATTTCGTCGTAAGATTGAAAAGGTCGGTTCAGAGGCAACCCGGACCGCCCCAACCCCGCATAGGCCTTGGCTTCCGCCCCGTTGAGCGACACCAAATCATCCGGATCGATCCAATCCATCATGGCCCCGGTCAAGGAAACGGCCTGCCCCGATTCCATTCCCCACAGAAGAAACAACCGATTCAAGACTTGGCTCTGTTTCCCCAAAACCAGGGCGTTGGGATTGACGCGCCCCTCGTCCAGAGTGATCCGCGCTTCGTAATCGCCCGACTCTCCATCCCGCCGCAGCAACGAGTCCCCCCTTTGGATCTCCGGATGGGACCCAATCGCGAGAGCCTGCTCCGCCAGGCGCCGAGCCTCCATCAAGCCTCTCTGGGCAGTCACCGTCCGGGTGTCGATCACGGCAAATTGCAGCGCACCGATCACCACCATCCCCATGATCGCTAGCAACCAAAAGGTGACCACCAAAGCGGAACCGCGCTCATCTGAACCACGCTGGAAGGAGGCCGGAATCATCATGGCGTCGGTCGGTTCGCCCCTGGGACCGGAACCTGCATCTGATACGAGGGAACCCAAAAT
The DNA here is from genome assembly GCA_003402735.1 of Verrucomicrobiota bacterium. Taxonomy (GTDB): domain Bacteria; phylum Verrucomicrobiota; class Verrucomicrobiia; order Verrucomicrobiales; family DEV007; genus V1-115. Next base: position 14,177 of record QQNE01000047.1, on the reverse strand, counting down.
ACCATCCGCCGCTCGCCCGGCTGTCCTGTAAGCTCAAACGTCAGTTCCACAAAGAGGGGCCGTCCGGTCTGCACCGCCCAAATCTCTTCCCACCGATTCTCCGAACCGCCAAACAGTCTCCATCGCGCCGCCGTCAAACCACCCAACAATCGCAGACTCCCGATGGATTCCAATGGCCCCGCCCCCGAAGATCTCCAATGCTCGAGCGCCAAGCGCTGCAATCCCTTGTTTCCGGAGTCGCTCTCCAGCCGCAGGACCACCCGCTCCGCCAAAGCGTCGTTTCGGTGCCATTGGAATGGCGCACTCCCCTTCTCGGTGACCAAGGTCAACCGCTCCCCCTCGTCCGTCGTCTCGAGTTCGAATTGGGTCGAGACCGGAAGCTCCTCGAAAGCCCTGCGGAGCATGGCATCCAAGTTGTTGAGTTGCACCTCCTGGAGAACAGCCTCATTGGAAGAACGGCTCAGGAGAAGCGCCCCGTTGGCAATCCCGTAAGCACCTCCGAATAGACAGATCAGGATCGCGAGGGCGCACACCACCTCCAACAAGGTGAAGCCGGTTGATCTGCCAATCTTTGCAACTTTCATCGCGTGATCTGCGCGCCAACTTGTCCACCAGGACGGTTTGGCTTCCCTTCGGGTTCCGTCCGGATCTCGTCAAAGCGGATCACCCAAGTTTCCATTTCACGGACCAACTCCCCTCCCGCACTCTCCATGGCCGCCCGCACCCGCACCTGGTAAAGCCCGCTCAACGGTTTGCCCTCCCGGTTCCTCAGCTCGAGCGGCTTCGCTTCCCTGGCAACGACGATCCCCCATACGTCCCGGGGCGACTCGGTTCGACCCGCGGCCAATCGAGGCGCATGCGCGGTCTCCGCCAACTCCGATTGCAGGCGCCTCATGAGCAGGGACTCGCGCCGCGCCGAGGTCGTGGCCGCCGCCAGTTGATTGAGGGCCACCGTCATCGCCGTGGCCACCGTGGTGAACAGGGCAACCGCCACGATCACCTCCAAGAGGACAAAACCGGACCGGAATGGATGGGCTTGAAGGTTCATCCCCGCTGCGGATTTACGGAAATTCTCTCCTCGAGCACCGAGGCGGTCAACGGATCAAACATCATCTCCTGACGCCCCTCCCGCAGCGTCAAGCGAAGGGCGATCGGCTCACAGGGTTGCCCGGGACGGAACCACCACGCCTCGCCCTGCCGCGGCTCGCGCCATCGGGTCTCTCCCCACCGGCGAATCTCAAGGCGTCCCCCTTTGGGCAACCGCCTCCACGGGGAACGCCCGGCCCGACCGGGCCCCGCAAATCCGTCGGCGGAGAACTCAATGCAGATCGTCTCCCGACGCAACAGGGAATCGCGCATGGCGGACCGCGCATTTGCCGCCAGTTCACGGCTCACCACCCGGATCTTGGCCTCGTGATCGATCCCTCTCAGACTCAGCACGCCCACGCCCAGAATCAGCATGGCGATGAAAATCGCGATGCTCACTTCCAAAAGAGTGAAAGCGCGGTTCGCGCCACTGGGTGACCGCCAACGCATCCTCAAAGGTTCCAATTGCCAATGTCGTCTTCCGTCCCCGCTTTCCCATCGGGCCCCATCGAGGAAAGATCGAATCCGCCCGCATCCTTTTTGCCCGGGTTCAGATACTGATACTCGTTGCCCCATGGATCGAGCAGGGTCTTCTTGAGCAGCGGTCTCCAACTCTTCGGCACCGGCTTGGTTTTCGGCATGTCCACCAGAGCTCGCAGCCCCTGTGGCGTGGTCGGAAGGGCGAGGTTTTGGGACTCATACGTGCGCAGGGCGGCGGAAATCGTGTTGATGTCCGCCTTCACCCGCGTCTCCTTGCCCACCCCGAGCACGCCCACCAGATAGACGATGCCTGAACCGACCAACAACGCGATGATCCCCAGCACCAGCACCATTTCGATGAGGGAGAAACCAGACCGGACAGATTTCCCGGATAGAATTGCTTTCATGAAATCTTGAAGAATTGACTTAGGTTAACCATTGAGACCAGCGATGGTTTGGAAAATGGCGGTGATCATCAAATAGGCCATGGCCCCCACCAGCGAAGCCATCAGCACGACCACCAGGGGCTGAATCAAGGCGCTCAATCGGTCCGCCCTCTTTTTCAATTCCCCATCGTAGCGCGCCGCAGTCCGGGCCAACGCTCCCCCCAGATCGCCGGTCTCCTCCCCCACCGCGAGCATGTCGATGAGAAGAGACGGGAACTCCCCGGTCCGATCCAGAGCAACCGAAAGCGGAATCCCATCCGCCAAACGGACCATCGCTGCGTCCAGATGCCCACGCAGGTAGCGGTCTGGCGTCGCTGCCCGGGTCAACTCCAGGGCGCGGTTTAGCGGCAGCCCGTTGCAAACCAGATTGCAGAGCGTCTCGAGAAACTGCACGTAAAATCGCTCCCGGATCAGCCCCCCAAACAACGGGATCTGCAGAAGAAACCGGTCCCACCTCGGCCGGTTCTCCTCCCGCGATGCCCACCATCGCACCACTCCCACCGTTACCCCACCGACCGCAAGCCAAGCCCACCACGTCGCCTTGGCAAAATCGCTAATCTCCAGAATCACCCGGGCCCCAATCGGCAGACTCCCGCCTGTGGAATCGAGCAACTCCATCAGTTTTGGAATGAGAAACACGATGAACAAAACCGACACCGCCACCGCCGAGAACAACAGGAAGGCGGGATAAATGAGAGCGGAAAGAACCCGCCCCTTCAGCTCCTCGATCGATTTCAGGTAGGCGGCCTGCCGCTTCAGCACCGCCCCGAGTGAGCCGCTCATCTCTCCCGCCACCGCCAGATTGCAGAACATTTCTCCGAAGGATGGCGATGCCGCCTGCACTGCGGCCGCAAAACTCTCCCCATCGCGGATCCGGGCGCGAACCCGCGCAGCCAGCTCTTTCAACCCGGACAGCTCCCGGCGCCGCTCCATGATCCCCAACGCTGGCTCCAGCTGGATGCCTCCGGCCAACAGATGCGCCAGCTCTTCCACAAACAGAGTGACCTGGGAGGGTTTCAACTTCAAGGGCAACGAACTCGCCTCGTCTTCCCTCCGCACCGCGCCACCCGACTTCGAATCCCGCTCCACGGTCGCCACGCTTACCGGCTGCAGATGACGCGCCCCCAACTGGCGCACCGCCTCTCCACGATCCGTCGCCTCCAGCACACCGGTCGCAAGCTGGCCATCGGCCGCATAAGCACTGTATCGAAAAGTCGCCATCCGCGGATCAACTCATTCCAATTTCACTCAGCTTGCCGGGGTTACGCTCAGCACCTCCTCAATCGTCGTCAATCCCTGACGCACTTTCCCCCAACCATCCTCCCGCATCCGCACAAACCCCTCCGCCACCGCCTGGGCCAGCAAGGCTGACCGGTGCGCCGAATGATTGATCAATTCCTCCAGGGCCGGCGTCACCCGAACGATCTCGAACAATGCGATCCGACCATGATACCCCGTCTGACGACACCGGGGACACCCCTCCGCTCGGTAAATCACTTCCATCGCCTCCGGCGGCCACCCCAGCTTCCTCCGGTCTTCTGCGTCCAACTCCCGCGGCTTGCGGCACTCCATGCACAACCGCCGCACCAACCGCTGCGCCAGAAACGCCCGCACCGCCGATGAGACCAGGAACGGTTCAATTCCCATGTCCACCAGCCGCGTGATCCCACTGATGGCGTCATTCGTGTGCAAAGTGCTGAACACCAGGTGCCCCGTCAAAGCCGCACGAATCGCGATTTCCGCCGTTTCCGCGTCCCGCATCTCCCCCACCATCACCACATCCGGATCCCCGCGCAGAATGCTGCGCAAACCCTTGGCAAAGGTCAGGTCGATGTCCGGCTTCACCGCAATCTGCACCACCCCGGCCAGCTTGTTCTCCACCGGATCCTCAATCGTCACAATCCGGCGGTCCACCGTGTTGATCGCCGACAGAAAACAATAGAGCGATGTCGATTTGCCAGACCCCGTCGGCCCCGTGATCAAAATGATCCCGTTCGGCATCGCCAGCAGATCGTCCACCACCCGTTGCAAGGAGGAATTGAGACCCAGCTTCGCCAGGGAAAAACTCTCTTGCCCCAATAGACGCAGACTCACCGTCTCCCCTTCCACCGAAGGAATCGTCGCCACCCGCACATCGATCTTCTTCCCGCCCAATCTCAGATTCATGCGCCCATCCTGGGGCAGACGCTTTTCCGCGATGTCGAGCCGCGCCATGATCTTCAAACGGGAGACCACCGACGCCTGAATCGTCTTGATGTTCGCCGGCGCGGAGATTTCGGTGAGCGCCCCGTCCACCCGAAACCGAATCCGGAACCGATCCTCCATCGGCTCCAGGTGGATATCCGTGGCACGCTGCTCCAGGGCACCGCGCAAAATATGGTTCACAAACTTGAGCACCGATGCCTCTTCCTCGCTGACTTTGTCCAGCGAGGTGGTCTCCTCGATCAAAACGGCCTCCTCCACCCGCGGATCACGCTTTCGGATGATCTCGTCCAAGGTGTCGGCCCCCACCCCATAAATCTCTCGGAGCCCTTCCTGAATCCTGGTTCGGGTGCTCATGCGCCAGGCCACCGGACGGTCCACCAATCGCGACACCACCGAGGGCCGCGTCACATCAAACGGATCCCACGTGGCCAACGCCAATTCCCCTCCCTCGAGCCCCACCGGAAGCAACTCAAACCGACTCGCCAACTCCGCCGGAAACGGCTTGCGCAACAACTCCACTTCGTCGGGCCCAAAATCCTCGTCCCACCACGGCATCTCCATCGCGTCCGCAATGCCCCGCAAAAACGGCTCCTCCTCCACCAACCCAGCCTCGAGCACTTCCTTGAGCCAGGCTTCCCCCGTGGCCCGGGCACGCCGCACCACTTCGCCAAGCCGCTCCAGTTGCCGACACCCACCGGCGCTGGCGATCAAAAGGATCTGGTCCTCAAGCTCCATCATTTTACATAAAAACAATACACGTATCCGGCTTTTATCGTACGAAAATATCGTTTTTTTACAAAATATCAAATTTGAGCCGACGGCAGGAACACCGAGCCCTCCGGCTGAACCCTCAACCGGCCGAGCTCACCCCACTCCGAAACAACCAAAGTTCACGCCCCTCCTCACTTTCCCTTCGCGGGCTCTGGCGCAACCTGTTTGCGAAGCTCCTCCATGCCTTGCTTGAGGTCACGCAAGTCCCGCTGGAGCGAAAACACCTCCTTGCGGAGCGCCTCAACCTCCTCGGCCTGCCGTCGGCCCGCCTGAATTTTCTTCAGCGCCGCTTCGGCCGCCTTCGTTTCCGGCAAGTCCGCCGCCCCCGAATCGATCAAGCCCCGGAGCAATCCCTCGGCCCGCTGATCCTCCAGGCGCCCCAGAGCCGCGATGGCATGAGGTCTCAAACTCTCCTTGGGATGGTCCACCTGTTCCGACAGGTAGATGCGCACCTCGTCCCGAACCTCGCTCGCCGCATCCCGCGCCAGATAGGCCAAGCTCTCCCAAACCTGTCCCAGATCCGAAGAGGAAAACGCGTCCGCTTTTTTCCGAAGGCTGGCCAGAAGCGGTCCGGCCGCCGCGGAATCTCCCCGCCGCCGCAACGCCTCCACCGCCGCGACGGCGATCCGTTCCCTGTAACAACTCCGGTTCAGGCTTTCGCTCAACACCTTGCGAATCTCCTCCCCGGGAAACTTGCCCAGCCCTTTCAGGGCATCCGCGACAATCTCCGGGTTCCGCTCCGCCCCAACGATCTCCCTCAGCTTCGCCTGGGCGGTTTCGTGATAAAAAGCCCCCAGGGCACGCACGGCAGCCTGCCGCACCCGGTCATCCTTTTGGGCGAGACATTCCACCAAAGCCTGCAGCCTCTCCGGAGACTGAACCTTGCCCAAAGCCTTCACCGCCTCAAGGCGGATGCCGTAAAACGGATCTTCCAGGGCCCGCCCCTTGAGAAACGCCAAACTTCTGGAATCCGCTCGCTCTCCCAGTGCCTTGACCGCCCGAAGCCTCCCAAGCATGTCCGTCGCATCCTCCCCTTGGGCGAGCCAAAGAGCATCCGCCGGCGCGAAGGAAATCTTCGCCAACACCGTCAACCCCGGATCAATCCGCACCTGCTTCGGCTGGGAAGGCAGATCAAAAAAGAAGTCTTCGCGCCCTTCATGGACGCGCAGGCTGAATTCGTGCGCCGCTCCGGCTTGATCCACGAAACGGACCGGCAACGGAAAATCAAAGAGCAGCACCGACTCACTCACCTTCTGCGTCTGCTCGATCGTGAGTTTCGCCTGGCCCTTTGCCTGATCCCACGCATAGGCCACTCTGAGCGCTGGTTCACCGCCGTGAAAAACCCACTGGTCAAAGAACTCATCCCAGGAGCGACCTGTCTCGGTCTCCAGCACCTCCGCCAAATCCTCAGTGGTCACCGGTCCATTGCGGTGCGTTTCCAGATACGTCCGGATCACCTTGCGGAACATCGCGGCTCCGATCTGGCTGCGGATCATGTGCAAAACCCAGGAACCTTTCGGATAGGCCCGGTAATCAAATTGCTCCATCGGGTCCGCATACCCACGCCACACGATCGGTTTCTCGTCCGGCCCCTCCAGAATCTCCTCCGCGTCCTGGAAGAGTTGATAGTGCATCTCGTCCTCCCCGGACTTTTTCCCATCATACAAGTGCGTGTAATACGTCGCAAACCCCTCATTCAACCACAGGTGCGACCAGTCCTTGCAAGTCACCAGATCTCCAAACCACTGATGCGCCGTCTCGTGAGCATCCAACCGGTGCGATGTCCGAAGATTTCCAGACTCCGCCGAAAACAGGGTGCCCGTCGTCAGGGTGGTCACACTGGTGTTCTCCATCCCACCCGCAATGAAGTCGGTGACACAGACACTGAAATACTTGGCCCAAGGAAAATCGATGCCGATTTCGTCCTCTAAGAAATCAAGAATCGCCGCGGTATCCCGAAACGAGTTCTCCGCCACCGCAAACTCCGAAGGCGGCGTCAAAAACGCCAAGGGCAGGTCCCCATGTTTGCCCTCCAATCGGCGGAAATTACCTCCCACCACCGAGATCAGATAGTTCACGTGCTCCGCTTCCTGATGCCAGTGAAACAGGGTTCGATTCCCTTCCACCCGCTCCTCCACCAACCGTCCGTTGGAAACCACCGTCATTCCCGTCGGCACTCGACAGATCACCTCACTGGCAAATCTCTCGTTCGGATAGTCGTATCCCGGAAACCAATGCCGATGCTTCTCCGGCTCCCCCTGCGTCCAGAAATGGTCGTCCCCCACCGGGTAACCCATCGCTGCGGTCCGGAAATACCAACCATCCCGCGGCTCGGCCTCGTAATGGACCGTCACCCACGCCTCCGTGTCCGGCTCAATCGGTTTCGCGAAGGTCACGGCAAGCGTGGTCTTGGCCGCATCCCACGCCTCCACGGCGACCGATGCCTCCACCTTGCTGACCCGCAAATCCACCGCGTCCAGACGCAGCTGCCGCATCGGCCGGGCAATCGGCGCAAACTTCAAGGTTGCCACTCCGCGGAGACTTCTCCGATCAAAATCAGGGTCGAGTTCCAACCGGACGTGGCGAACATCCATCTCCCGGTCCCTGGCATACTTCCGTCCGTTGCCCGCGTGCGGAGCATCCGGTTCAAACGGAACTCCCCCGCGCAAAACCTGTTTGCAGGCGCAAATTCTCCACCCCCCATGCGAGTGAAGCTCCGCCATCGCCTCGGAGAGGGTTCCCATCGCCAGCCAGCAGGCGAACCACAGAACCGCCAAGGTCTCCCGGGTCTTGATCATGCGGCACCCTATCAACGCGGATCGCACCGGAGCAAGCCCGTTCTCAGGAGCCCGTTGCCTCCACTTCGGTTCCGGTCGTGACCTTTCCGTTGAGGAGCCCCCCCTCACCTCCCGCACTCCACCAATGCCCGGTGTAAATCTTCTCGTGGAACATCACGCGAGCCGAATAGCGCCGACCTTCGCCCATCTCGAGCTCGTCCAGAATCAGGACAGCCACATCCCCGGCAAACGTGATCTTACAGGGCAGCGGCAGTTCCAAAGATTGCCCCCGTTGCGAAACCCTCCACACGATTTCCCACCGCTCCCCCTCCTTCCGGGTGGCCCGCACCACCCGGTAAGTGTCCGGCTTGCCAACGCCAAGGCCTCCGCCCTGCAACGGAATCCAGGTCCCAGTCAAGTCCGCCTCCCGCATCCGGATGATGAACTGATCCTCCACCGTCCCCGCCCCAACCGACACCATCAGACAGGACAAGCAAAGCCCCCCCAAAAACAGCCTCCTAATCATGATGCGATCCTACAAGACACCGCTCCCGGTGGCAACCCTCTTCCCCCCCCCTCTCGCCAACCCGCATTTCTCAAGGATCGCGTCGCGAGGCGCCGCCAAATGGCATGGCCTGCAAGGCGGGCGAAGGATTCCAGCGTGAGCGGTATGCCGACATCCCGTGAATCCTGGAATTCGAGCAGAACGCAGAAGCGATGGCTTCAGAAATGAGGGCCAGATCGTTGAACTCCTCCTACGATGAATAAAAAAAGGCGGCGGATGCGGTGTAGCCATGCAGGTAGTTGTGCGAACCCACCGGACCGATCTCGCCGTTCCCCAAAAATCCGCCCATCGGAATCCGACCCAGCGTTTCTTCAATGACCCGGGCATCATGGTTCGGAACCCCAAACATGCGGGCCCCTCGCCCCACGCAACTGAACAGCATGCCGGCAAACGGTCTCCCTCGCTCCCGCAGCACCCGTTGGCAAAGGCGTCGCAAATCCGCGTCCGCTGTCTCCTTGTCCCTCACTTGAAATTGCAAAGTCTGCCCGCTCCGCGGAAAGGCCCCCAGAGCCACCCCCTTCTCAGGATCAGCTCCAAGAATGTTTCGGACCAGAAAATCACCGCGCCCAAACTCCTCGCGATACTCACTCAGAGCCAACCCGGCGAACAGGTTCCCCGGCGCGGCAAGTTTCTCCGTGCTGTTCAAGTCCTGGAAGGCCTCCTCAAGAACCTTGAACGCCTGACGGGACCCGATCGAAGTGACCACATTGTGCCGGACCCCAGTCACCGTATAGGGCAAACCGATCGGCCGACACCCCTGACTGATCACCCCGCTCACCCGAACGCCTCCGGAAAATCTCACCGCCACCGCGGCCTGCTGCTGCCAATCATCGTCCAGAAAGACCGCGGTCCCTTCCGGCCCGGACATCCCACTCGCCAAACCACCATACGTCGGCGCGTGCTCCACCATGCGGTTCCACCGCTGCATCCATCTCTCTCCATGAGCCAGATACGGATTGCAAAAGGCCAGCCACACCCCCTCACCACGCTTTCCCCTCTCGCCAAAATGCTCCACCTCGTCTGCCTTCACCTTGAGAAACTCGGTGCGCGTTTCAGGCAAACGCACAAACAACAGCGAACAACCAGAAACCCTCTCACTGTCCATTCCCACCCCCACAAACCCCTCCGCCGTGCTTCCGATCACATGCCTGGCATGCCCAAAAACCCGGATGATCTCCACCGCATCTGGCAACCGCGGCAACCAATCGGAACTCACCTGAACAAAAATGACCGACGGATCTCCGCCAAGCTCACAGCGCGCAGATTCCACGACCTCACGCAGAGACTCCTCGTCGAAAACGGATGACAAAAACCGGAACGCAGCTCGATTCTCTCTCATCAAACATTTAGTCTTCCGACAGCCCCTCGCCATTCGACCCGAGCCGAGCCAAAGGACTGTTCGTGCCTGCCTACGGGAAGCATGTTTGACGCCAAAACCACCCCAAGAAATCCCGAGAGCGGTCGCCCCGACCGGTGGCCCTTCTTCCGGGGTCAACCCGTCACCCGCATCGGCATGATCACGTAGAGGAACGGTTCATTGATGCGCAAGACCCCGGGGCTGATCTCATCGATCAAATCGAGGTGCACCTCGTCCGTGTCCAGGTTCCGCAACGGAGCCATGAGAAACTCCGGATTGAACGCGATCGACATCTTCTCCCCCTTGTAACTCACCGGCAACGATTCGCGGGCTTCGCCCACGTCGGGCGCGTTGGCCATGATCTCGATGTTGTCCTCGGTGAAAACCAGCTTGATGGAACTGGTCTTGTCACTCGTCAGCAGCGACACCCTCCTCACCGTCTCCAACAACAACGCGCGATCCATCGTCACCCGGTATCGCGGGGCCCCCGGAATCACCTGCCGGAAATTCGGGAACGCGCCATCGATGAGCTTGCTCGTCAGGAAATATCCGTTCAGCTCAAAGGCAATCTGACTTTCGCCGATCCGAATCCGCACCTGACCGGCATCCGTCAAAAGGCGCTGCAACTCATTGATCGCTTTCGTCGGAACAATCACGTCGCGGTTCGGCATGTCAGACAACTCGACGTCCTGGTCCACCATCGCCAACCGACGGCCATCCGTGGCCACCAGGGTCAGCTTGCCTCCCCCGAAAGACCAATTGATCCCGTTCAACACATACCGGGTCTCGTCCGTGGAGATCGCGTAAAACGTCTTCTTCAGACCGTCCTTCACCAACTTCTGGTCCAGGACAATCTCTTGAACCCCTGCAAAGTCCGGCAACTCCGGAAACTCATCCTGACTCAACCCAAGGATTTTGAAAAAACTCGGCCCTGACTTGATCGCGGCGATGTTGTTTCCATTCACCTCAACCCAAATCTCGCTGGTCGGCAACTCCTTGACAATCGTGGCCAACTTGCGCGCCGGAAGCGTTGTCGTCCCAGCTTCATCCACTTCCGCAGCCACCGCCCCTCGCACGCCCACATCGAGATCGGTCGTGGTCAACTCCACCATACCCCCCTTGGCCTGGAGCAAGACGTTGGAGAGAATTGGCAAAGTGGTCCGGGTGCTGACCACATGCTGCACCTGCTGCAACCCTTCGATGAACTTCTCCTTGGTGATCTTGAATTTCATTAGCTTCTCTTCCGTGCACTTTCGTGTCCTGGCAGGAACTCCCACCCGAAACCGCTGCCCCTCCACAGTAGAGCGGACTTTCCCCGCCTGTCTAATGAAATCCGGCGCAGTGAAAGACCTGACAGTGTTTCCAACATCAGGCTCCCACTGCACCGGGGACCATCCCGATCCCCACTCAGCCCTATCTCCCGTCTAGCCCGTGATCTTGTCACGCAGGAACTCCACCACCCGACGCGTTTCCCCGCCAGCCACCACCTCTTCATCCACCCGCCGACAGGCATGAATCACCGTCCCGTGATCCCTCCCCCCAAACGCCTGCCCAATGTCCTTCAGCGATGCGTTCGTCAGCTCACGGCTCAAATACATCGCAATGTGCCGCGGTTGAATGATCAACTGCGTCCGGCTCCGCCCGTTCAGATCCCCCAAACGAACGTCGAAGTAGGAGGCCACTTCCTTCTGGATCGCCCCCACCGTGACCATTCCCCCCCGGGCTTCCTGACAAAGCATGTCCTGCAACTGACTCTCCACCTGCTGCAGCGAGATCGCCCCGCGATACAACGACACATACGACGATACCCGCAGCAGGGCTCCCTCCAACATCCGCACATTCTTCCGAATCCGGTCCGCCAAAAATTCGATCACTTCCATGCCGATCTCCACCCGCCACTCGTGCGCTTTCTGCCGCAAGATGGCGATCCTGGTCTCCACCGACGGAGGCAGCAACTCCGCACTGATCCCCCACTGAAACCGCGACAACAGCCGCTTCTCCAACCGGGGAATGTCCGCCGGCGCACGGTCGCTCACCAGGACGACCTGACTCCGATGATTCACCAACGCATTGAACGTGTGGAAGAACTCCTCCTGCGTCGCGTCCTTCCCGGCCACGAACTGCACGTCGTCAATCAAGAGGACATCCACCCGCCGATAACGCGCCCGGAACTGGGACAGCTTGCCGTGCTGCACCGCCTCAATGAACTCGTTCGTGAATTCCTCTCCAGTCACGAAAAGCACCCGCTTCCTCGGATGCCTCTGCAACACGGAAAGACCAATTGCCGAAAGCAGGTGCGTCTTCCCCAACCCACTGTTCCCATAAAACAACACCGGGTTGTAGTGCCCCCCCGGACGCTCCGCCACCGCCACCGCCGCAGCGTGGCAATAGGCGATGTTGTCTCCCACCACAAAGTTTTCAAAGGTGTGCTTCGGGTTCAAACGCGCCTCGTTGATTCGCGAAGCCGGTGTTGTCTCCGGCACCAGGCTCCCCACCCGATTCACTTCTGCCCCTTCCTCCACGACCGATGCCTCCGGTCCCGCCGGTTCCTCCTCCTCAAAGCGGAGATTACCTTCCACCTCCGTCGGAGCCTCCAACGTGACCTTGGGCTTCGCGGCCATCTGCTCCTCCACCACCCGTTCCAGGTCCGTCCGGTAATACGTCTCCGCCCAGGTCACGTGCAGACTCGTCGGAAACCGGATCCGCAACTCCTCGCGATCGAGATAACTGATGGTCCCGTCGCAAAACCAACGCTCCACCACATCCTTGCCCACCCGTTTGCCGAGACCCTTGCAAATGCTCTTCCAAAGCGTCGCCGATGCATCCCCGGCCACCTTGAGTTCTCTCACCCGCGGACCTTCTGTCACGGCTCCGCCCGCCGCTGCCTTCGGGGCAACGAATTGTTCGTCTGTCTTCATGGTTTGGTTCGTAGCACCACCCGCCGTTTGCCGCCGCTTCAGACCATGCCACGCCCCGGGGCTGCATCAGCCCCAACGGATCTCTCCGGGGTGCAACAAAATTTGAATCGGCCAGGCGGCCCTCAGGCCTCCCTCAAACCGCGAGTGTAATCGTCGAGTAAATGCAAAAGCATCCTAACAACAACCTGTTTTTTTATCATTGAACCACCTCACCCCGTAGCCGCCCCGTTGTTTTTTTTAGCCGAAAAAATCACTTGTCAGAAATCCCCGATTCCTACCCGATCCATCCTGCCTCATGCGAACACTTTCCTCACAAACCCACCACCCGTTTCAAGCCTTCGCGCCCCCTCTCCCCCGATTCAGAATCCCTCTGCCTGGATCCCCAAACCTTCTCAAATTTGCTCATCATTTCACGATTTCAATTTTGAATACGTTAATCATAGCATTGATGAAAATAATATTTTATGTTAATTTAATGTTTTCCATATTTACTAGATTTAAACCCTCGTTTGCCGTCCCAACGCACGAACCCACCCATCGCAAAGCAAGCTTGCCACTCCCACGGCACGCGCCCTGCGGCATCCACTTGATGTTCCTTCTCCTCCCTCCGATGGTGTGGGATGACCCTCGGAACCTTGGCCGACCTCCTGGAGCGCCGCCTCAAGATCATTGCAGACCACTCTTTGCGGGACCGCAATCCCGACGCTCATCTGAGCCAACTGAAGGAGGTCTCTGAAGCGATCGCAGCGGCTCATGCGAGCCTGCGAGGCCAGATCGATCCCCGCCTCAACCACTACCTCAGCCAAGCCAGCTACAGCAAGGCCCTGGACCACATCAGAGCCGGAAAACAAAACGAAGAGGGTGCCAAATGACACCCTCTTCGTCGCGAAAACAGAAACGGATCGGATCGGTCAGCGGGAATACAACTCGACGACGAGCTGCTCGTTGACCATCGGGTTCACCTCATCGCGCTCTGGCAACCGCACCACCACACCGTTGCGGTGAGTCCGGTCCATGTTGATCCATTCGGGGATGGGGGCCGCCTGGGTCAGGTCCAACATCTTGTCGGCCAAACCGATGGAACGGCGATTCTCACTCACCTTGATGACATCGCCAGGCTTGCACTGGTAAGAAGCCACATTCACCCGGCGCCCATTGACCGTCACGTGGCCATGGCTGACAAATTGCCGAGAGGCGCGCCGTGTATTCCCGAGACCCATGCGGTAGCAGACGTTGTCGAGACGGGTCTCGAGCAACTGCAGCATGATGTGACCGGTCACCCCTTTGCGGTGGGAGGCCTCCTCATAGTAGCGGCGAAACTGCTTCTCCATGACGCCATACTGGAGACGGAGCTTCTGCTTCTCCCCAAGGGCCACGGCAAAGTCGGAACGCTTTTTGCGGACATTGCGCGCGCCATGCTGGCCGGGGCCATAGGGCTTGCGTTCAAATTCTTTTGAGGAACCAAACAGCGGAACGCCAAACCGGCGGCTGATCTTCTCCGTAGGGCCACGAAATCTTGCCATGACGAAATGCGAAAAGGATTAAAAGAAACAGGTCAACTCTTGTTCAGAC
>QQNE01000046.1 GCA_003402735.1 Verrucomicrobiota bacterium | reverse complement strand
GCGCCGGCATCGTTGCCCTGGCGCCGCACCCAGGAGAGCCCCATCACCACCGCGATGATGATCGCCGCGCCACAGTAAAAACCGAGGCTCATCCGTTCGGTATCCCCGAGGATGAGCGCGGCCAGGACGATCCCGTAGACCGGTTCCAGGTTGTAGACAACGTTGATGGTGAAGACCGAGAGCCGCTGCAGCACTTCGAGGTAACCGACATAGGCCCCGACCGTGCAAACCTGGGAAAGGACCAGCAACCAGAGGAGGTCCGGCCCCACCGGGAGAACCAGCGAGGCCCCGGTGAACGGCAACAACAGGAGACAGCCCAGACAGGCGCCCACCATCTGCACCCCGCAAATCACCACCGGCGGATGTTTGCCCGCGAACGACTTGTTGATCACCGCAAAAAGCGCCGCCAGAAAGGCCGAGAGCAAGCCCACCGTGAAACCAATCCACTGGGCGAATTCAAACCGATAAATCAACCAGACCGCCCCCACCATCACCAGCCCAACCAACAATTCCATCCGGCTCCAACGACGCGTCCCATCAAACAAAGGTTCAATCAACGAACACCAGATCATCACCGTCGGCATGGCCGCCAGGGAGACCGACGCGCTTCCGAGGCGGGCCGAGAGAAAAAAGAGCATCCAGTGCCAGCCGATCAGCAACCCGGTTCCGAGAAACGCGGCAACGGACCGCGGACTCGGCCATGTCCGAAACCGGCACAAGACCGTGATCACGCCCAAACCGGCCGCGGCCAAAGCCGTGCGCCAAATCGTGACCTCCACAGCGGAAAGCGAGATGAGCTTCCCCAAGATCGCCGTGAATCCCCAGGCTAACACCACCAGGTGAAGCTGAACCATGTCGCGCAGGGCGAGTCGGTGGTGAGAATCCATGCCGGAACTGCGTCAACGATCGGCGCGCGGCCGCCGGCTCATCGAACCCTCCCACGAAGGTCGCGCGGCAGCCTTCTCCAGCTCATGGCCATCCGCGGGAAACTCCCCCCGAGTGCCCAACGATTGCGGATCGGTCTTTCGCCGGACAAGTGTTTCCATGAGGTTCGCCGACAAGGGACCGCCAATCCTCACCTTAGACCAAATTCACGGCATCGGCAATCACGCGTTGACTCGCGCTTGCATCTTGGTCCTGACACAGCCAAGGCTAGGCATGGCCCGGAACATCCACGCCATCCTCAAGGAGGTCTACGGATACGATTCCTTCCGCCCTTTCCAGGAGGAGATCATTCAGGCTTCCCTGGCCGGGCGCGACGTGGTCGCCATCCTGCCCACCGGAGCGGGCAAGTCGATCTGTTATCAGGTTCCCGCCCTGGCCCGGGACGGTCTCACCCTGGTCATCTCTCCCCTCATCGCCCTCATGAAAGATCAGGTCGACGGGTTGGTGGCGAACGGCGTGGCCGCCACCTTTCTCAACTCCTCAATCGATCCCGAAGAGGCGCGGCTCCGGATCTCGGGGTTGGACCAGGGCATCTACAAACTCCTCTACGCCGCGCCGGAACGAGTGATGAGCGGGGGATTCGCCGACGACCTGAGACGCTGGGGCGTGCAGGGCGTGGCCGTGGATGAAGCCCATTGCGTCAGCGAGTGGGGGCACGATTTCCGCCCGGAATACCGGCAACTGGCCCGCCTCAGGGAACAGCTTCCCGGGGTCCCTTTTCTCGCCCTCACGGCCACGGCGACCCGGCGCGTCCGAGAGGATCTCGTGACCCAACTGGCCCTTCGCGAGCCCGAGGTGTTCGTCGCCAGCTTCAATCGCCCCAACCTCAGCTACACCATCCTCCCGAAGGCCCAACCGGTCCGCCAAGTCTGCGATTTTGTGCAAAACCGGCCAGGCGAGGCTGGCATTGTCTACTTTCAAAGCCGGAAGGGAACCGAGCAAATGGCGGCCGCCCTCGCTGCAGAAGGAATTCCCGCCCTTGCCTACCACGCCGGCCTCGATCCCCAAATCCGCTCAGAAAACCAGGAGGCCTTCATCCGCGATCGCACCCGGGTCATCTGCGCCACCGTCGCTTTCGGCATGGGAATCGACAAACCGGACGTCCGCTACGTGATCCACGCCGATCTGCCGAAGAACATGGAGAGCTACTATCAGGAGACCGGGCGCGCCGGGCGGGACGGTCTCCCCTCCGACTGCGTCCTCCTTTTCTCCAAGGGAGATTTCATGCGCAACCTCCGGTTTCTCGACGAAATGACCGATACGGCCGCCGCCGCAGTGGCCCGCCGTCAGATGGGCCAAATGATCGATTACGCGGAAAGCCAGGAATGCCGGCGCCGCGTGTTGCTGCGCTACTTCGGGGAGACTTGGCCCGGGGACAACTGCGGCGCCTGCGACGTCTGCCTTCACCCCCGGGAAACATTCGATGCCACCCTGGAAGCCAAAAAATTCCTCTCCTGCCTGTTTCGGATCCGGGAGAGGAGCCGCTTTGATTTGGGGATGAATCATGTCGTGGAAGTGCTCACCGGGGCCAACACGGAGAAAGTCCGCAAATGGCGTCACGACACCCTGAGCACCTACGGCATCGGCAGGGAAATCCCCCGGGAGGACTGGCGGGAAATTGGCAGGCAACTGGTCCAGGCGGGTTTCGCCCAGATCAGCGAGGACAACTTTCAGACCATCGGCCTCACCGATGCGGGCCGCGCCTTTCTCCGCGGGAGCGAACCCCTTTTCCTGACCCGCCCGCCGCGCCGTCCGGAGAAGGGTGCCTCCAGCCCGGCCAAGGTGGCCCGCTCCGGTGAGATCCCGTGCGACGAGGGCCTCTTCCAAGCCCTCCGGGAACTGCGCAAGCGCCTCGCCGATCAACGAAACGTCCCACCCTTTGTCATTTTTGGGGACAAGACTCTCCGCTACCTGGCGCTTCGCTACCCCGCCACAGCGGAGGAATTTCTGGCGATCCCGGGCGTGGGAGTTCAGAAACTGACGGATTACGGAGAACTGTTTCTGGCTGAGATCGCCTCTTGGCTCGAGCACCACGAACGGCTCTCTTTTGCCGCCGCCCCGCCGGACCCGGCGCGGCCCGTGAAAAGCGAAGGCGGACGAAATGGCACCGCCCTGGAAAGCCTCCGCCTCTTCCAGGAAGGTCAAGACATCCCGACCATCGCCGCCCTCCGCAACCTCACCGAAGGCACCATCTGCGGCCATCTCGCCCAGGCAGTGGCCAACGGTCTGATCGATCTCAACCCGCGGGATTTCTACAGCGAGGCCGAAGAAGAGCGGATCGCCGCCGCCATCGCCAACGAGGAACTCGGCCTCGATTCGCTCGGCCCCATTCACCAGGCGTTGGGCGGCGAAATCACTTACGCCAAACTTCACTTCTACCGGGCCTTTCTGAGGCGGGCGACCCGGGATTCCGATGACGGTTCCTGACTCGTCGCAGAGGGCGAAAACGTTCTGATCGCAACTCTTTCTTGTCATCCCAGCCGGAACTCCCTATTCGTTTCGCCATGTCGATTCAAAAAACCACCACCTCCCGCCGCTCCTTCGTCAGAGGAGTGGCTGGTTTCGGAGCCGCTCTGGCCCTCCCAAATTCCCGCGTGCTCGGTGCCAACGGAGACATCCGGGTTGGCGTCGTCGGGGTCAACGGAAGAGGAGCCTCCCACCTCGACGCATTCTCCAAGATGAACGGCGTGCGCGTCGCCGCGATTTGCGATGTCGATCAAAACGTTCTCGACTCGCGCGTCGTGAAACTTTCCGAGCAACAAGGCTTCAAGGTGAAGGGCTTTGTCGACATGCGCGAGATGCTCGACAGCGGGGAAATCGATGCCTTTGCCACCGCCACGCCGAACCACTGGCACGCCCTCTCGGGCATCTGGGCGCTTCAGGCCGGCAAACATGCCTACATCGAAAAACCGATCTCCCATAACGTTTGGGAAGGTCGTCAACTGGTGAAGGTCGCCCGCAAGCAGGGGCTCATGTGTCAGGGAGGCACCCAAGCCCGCTCCATGGAAACCATCAGCAACGCCGTGGCCTACGTGAAAGCGGGGAACCTGGGCAAAATCCAGTTCGTCAAGGGATGCTGCTACAAGGCCCGTCCCTCCATCGGAAAGGGCGGCAACGGAGAAATCCCGGCGAATGTCGACTACGACAAGTGGTGCGGCCCTGCCAAGGTCGAAAAACCTCTCCGCCGCAAAAAATTCCACTACGACTGGCACTGGTTTTTCGAGTATGGCAATGGCGACATGGGCAACCAGGGCATCCACCAGATGGACGTGGCCCGCTGGTTCCTCGGCGTCAATGAACTCTCTCCGTTGGTAATGTCGATCGGCGCCCGCCTCGGCTACGACGACGACGGGGAGACGCCCAACACCCAGATCGTCTGGCATGACTATGCCCCCGCTCCCCTGATTTTTGAAACCCGCGGCCTGCCGCGCGACAAAGCGTCGCAAACCAGCGGCTGGAAACCGATGGACGTGCCGGAGGAATTCGCGAAATCGGGAAGCGGCATCGCCATCGTGGTGCAGTGCGAGGGCGGTCGGGTCTACGTGAACCACAGTGCCGCGGTCATGGTGACCGACAACTTCGGCAAGGAGATCACCAAGATTCCCGGGAAGGTCGACCAAAAGACCCACTTCGAAAACTTCATTGCGGCGATTCGGTCCGGCAAGGTCTCCGATCTCCATGCGGATTGCGAGGAAACCCACCTCTCCTCCGCCCTCTGCCACACCGGCAATGTCTCGCACTTGCTCGGCAAGAAGCTGAGTGATGGGGAGATCCGTGATCGTCTTCAGGACAGCAAACTCCTCTCCGAACGCTACGCGGCCATGGCAGAACACCTGGCCAGGAATGAAGTCGATCTCAAAGGCCCCGCCCTGACCCTCGGCCCCTCTCTGAAGTTCAATCCCAAGACCGAATGGTTCGAGGGCAACGGAGATCTCGACGCCCCTGCCAACGCACTGGCCACGCGCGTCTACCGTGAACCTTACGTGGTGCCCAAGGACGTCTGAGGTGCGACTTCCGCCAGCCTCCGCAAGTCCGCCTCGAACTTCTCGCGTGGATACCACCAGTCCCGGCCCGTTCCTGCATAGGGAATCCCGCTATGCAGACTGACCGCCTCGTTCCCCGCAAGTTCGGCGACATTGCGGAAGGCTGCGCCCCAACTCTGATCCCGGGTGCGCTTCCCCTGCTCCAAGAACAGAATTCGTTTTCCACGCGTCAGGGCCGCCAGATGCATCCCCTGTCCGTGTGCCCCCGCGATGTGATCATACCGGTTGATCAGCCGGATCTGTTCCTCAAAGGGGATCTCTGACAGGAGGATCACCCGGACCTCTGCATAGTGCGCCCGGGCGATATCGATCAATTCGGCTTCGTTGCCGAGCCTGCGCCCCGGGGCATCCTGACGGGAGATCCAGAGCAGGGATCTCCCGTGCCCTGCCACCTCGCTTCCTGCCCAGCCCCGGCGCCGGATTGAAGCGTGCAATTCACCCAACATCTCCCGAAACGTGGCAGGATTTCCAAGATGCGGATACTGATCTTCCCCCCCAAGCAAAGGCACAAACTCCACTGCCTCCGCGCGCAGCGTCCCGGGAGATCCTTCCATGACCATCTCCACAGGAATCTCCAATAATTCCAGATACCGCCGCTGCCACTTGGCGTGCCCCGGGGCCACCAACAAGCGCGTGCCAGGTTCCCGCAACTCCCGACTCACATAGAGCCGAGGCAGATACTCAAAAAGAAAGTGCGCCCGGTTGTCGTGATCCTCACCCGTGAGGTGAAACACCCTGCCACAGGCGCGCCCCCGCACTCCCGGCAGGGGGCGCCGGATTTTCGCCGCTTTCTCCGCCCAGACAAATGTGCCGGGACCGATGGTCGATGCCTCATCAAAAAAGATGCGCGCTTGATCGCCGCACAACCGCACCTCACCAAACGTGTGGAGGCAGCGCTCGGGCCATCGCAACTCCGACTGTTGTGGCGGACCGCCCAGAAATGCCGTCTGCAACGGATGCACCAGCACCGCGCTCCCGGCGCTTTGCAGGACCCGGGGTTCGCGGCGGCAGGGTGCCGCTTCGACCGGCACAAACCGCAACGGCGGTTTCAGGGCCCGCGGAAGACTTGCATACGAATCATGCAGAAAGCGCTGCCATGGCTGGGGCTTGATTCGCACATTCATCGGGAGGACGAGCCTCCGACCCTAGGGACAATTGACCGGATTTTCTAGCAGGATTTGGCGGCCCGCGCCAGAAGATCGGTGACTTCTTCATCGGAGGTCTGTTCGAACTGATCGTAAACCTGGCCCACCGCATGGAACGGTTCTGGAGAGGTGAGCACGAAAAGGTCATCCACCAAAGCCTCCAAATCGTCCCGGGAAGAAGCAGGGGCGGTTGGCACCGCCACCACCAGACGCTGCGGTCGCTGACGTCTCACCGCCTCGATCGCCGCCTTCATGGAGGCACCGGTGGCCACCCCATCATCAATCAGAAGAACCGTCTTCCCACTCAATTCCGGCACTCCCTCATGCCCGCGGTAGGCGATCTCGCGCCGCCGCAACTCCCGTTCCTCCCGCTCGCAGACGCCGCGCAAGGTCGCTTCCGAAATGTCAGAGACAGAGAGAACTTCTGCGTTGAGCACCTGAACCCCACCGGTGGCGATCGCGCCCATCGCCAGTTCCTCGTAACCCGGGAGACCGAGCTTCCGAACCACGAACACGTCCAGTGGAGCCCGAAGCGCCTTGGCCACCTCAAAAGCCACCGGCACTCCGCCCCGAGGCAAGGCCAGCACAATCACTCCCGGAACATCCGCATACAAGGGGCACAGCCTCGCCGCCAACTGCTCACCCGCCTCCCGGCGATCCCGAAACCGATTCACGACGCACCCTCGCCGCTGTCCGACCGGCTTGCATGAACGAATTTGGCGTAGCGCGCTGCCCGTTATTCCTGCAAGAAGACAAATACCCCACGCTTGTTGCCGACAACGACATCCATCTTCCCGTCCTTGTTGACGTCGCCGGGAGTGACTTGCGTCCCCACCCCGCTGTCTTTGTCGATGAGGTGAGGCACAAAATCCGCTCCTCCGGCAGCCTTGGGATCGCGCTTGATTTCAAACCAATACAGCACCGGATCGGCCATCGGTTCATCATCCTTCAACGGTCCGTGCGCCCAACGACGCTTGCCGGTGACCACGTCCATCACGCCATCGCCGTTCACGTCCGCGAGCTGCATCGCATGCAACTGACTGAACTTGACGCCGTGAGGACTCTCTTCCGGAGTGGCCCCCATCAACTTGTGCTCCAGGAAACTGCCATCCGCCTTCTGCTCAAACCAACCAAACCCATAACCATGGGCATCATACGAGGTGATCACGTCATTCTTCCCGTCCCCGTTCACATCAGAAACGAGGAGGAACGAACCGCCGCGCCCACCCGGTCTCGTAAACAACTGAGGATGGAAGGCCCAGACCGAATCCGGAGCGGCGGCGGCGGGCTGCTCACGCCAACCTTCCTTGTCGAGCAAGTCGGTTCTGCCATCCCCGTTCACATCTCCAGCCCCGTATCCGTGGGTGTAACGAAAGTATTTCTTGTCGTTCTCAGGGGATTTGGGCGTGATCGCCCGAAACTTCGCCTTCCCGAAAGGATTGGCCCAATCAATCTCCGCATAACCCAACTGCCCGCCGGTGTGACAGACCAGTTCCGGCTTGCCGTCGCCGTTCACATCCTTAAAATCGGGAGACTCGTTGTCCGTGACATCAAAAATGGTGTGCCGGGTCCAGTGTCCTGCCACGTTCTTGGGGTTCTCAAACACCCAGGTGTCCTTTCCCGGCCAAGAATACACCAGGATATCGCTCCACCCATCGGCATTGAAGTCGTAAGCATACGTCAGGAAATAATCACTGTAGCCAGCGGCCGGGTCATAGGGCTTGGCAGCGGGTTGCGTGTAGGTGAACCGCTCCTTGAAGTCCGGTCCCTTCCAAATGTTCGGTCCGGCGCAGATGTCATGATCTCCGTCGTGATCAAAGTCCGCAAAGCTGGCTCCTTCCGCCACGAACTCTTCCGTCAGAATGATCTTCTTGAAAGTGATCTCCCCGTGCACCGGCAAAACGGCGAGAACGAAACCGAGGAACAAATGAGGGCAACGTGTTGGGTTCATGAGTCAGAAGGCAGTGGAACCCGCCGGAAGGATTTCGTCAAGCCTGTCAAAAGGAGAGGCGCCCGCTTTCGTCCAAACTATCAATACATCTTAAATTCATTTGCCTGGCAGGCCCAAGCCTCTTAAAATCACCCTGACACTATGCCAGAGATCAATCTGCTCCAAGACGCTCAAATCTTCCGCGCCGCCCTCGAACGAAAAGTCGCCGAGTTCCAAGCGGATACCCTTTCAGCCATCGAGGTGGGCTACGATTGTGACGATCAGGGGTGGATTTATATCCACGCCGACCGACGTCCCGTTCACGAAGCCGATGGCGACTGGACGATCGAAATGGAAGAAGAGGAGATCGTCGCGATGGAGCATTGGATCGAGGCGAGGGAAGCTCGGTATGAAGGCGAGGTTCTCTCCGTCCGAAAAATCGATGGCACTGCCGTCGCCTTGTCCGCCCTGGACGATGACGAACTGGAACACGAGGAGAACGATGAACTTCCCGCAGCCATCGGCGAAATGATCCGTTCCGTGCTTTTTGAAGCGAAGGCCGATGGCCTTTTCAAGCCGCTCACCGAGAAGGGCCCCGTGCAATTGGGCGTAGAGGAATACAACGGAGCCTGGTCTTGGCCCCGGCAGGAAGAACAGGGTTCCGCGAACCTCGCCTGAACCCAACGGGTCAATCCGGCTCCGCCTCTTTCCGCTCAGCCGCCCTCGAGTCGGAAGGAGGCTCCCGCCTCTTCAGCCTCTCTGTTTCCACCTGCTCCTGCAACTTTGCGATGTAGAGATCAAGCGGCTTGGGCGGGACCACCGGTGCGTCCGCGTTCTCCTCGTCCGTCTCCCCAAAGTCCAGGCGCACCAACTGCTGGACCTGTCTGAAACCCGGTGGAACGGAAAAAATCCGGTCTCCGGCTGCCTCAAACCGATAACTCCTCCCCAGAAACGTCGCGTCAAACCAGTCTGCGAAGGGAAATTTCCCGGCGCAGGAAGGATTGTAAGTGTGCAAGGCTGCGACGGGGAACTCCGCATCCAACTCCGCTGCGGCAATGATCGCCACGGCACCTCCCAGTCCGTGACCAGTGACCCAGATGTTCTTGTCCTTGGCCCCGAGAATCCCAAGGGCGGAACGGATGATCCCGTCCACTTCCGCGAACGCGGTGTAAGCGAGAGCATTCACCTCCCCGTGGGGGCGTTCCACGACCAGCGCTTCCTGCCCGCGCACCTGTTCATCGTCCAGGGAGAACGCCAGGAGCACCAAGTCCCCCTGGGCCGCCAAGAAACCGCGAGTCCGGCTCTTCACGAAAAACTCACCGGATTCAAATCCCCACTTGGAGAGGAGGTCGCTCGCTGTTTCTGCGGAGTCGCCCGCCAACTTGCTGGCCATGGCCAGAATCCAAGCCGACTCCGACGACAGTTTGCGGGAGCGGAGCATTTCCAGTGATACCGGGATTTGGGCGGGGGAGAACATGGCCAAATTCAGTGTCGCACACTAGCGGCAACGCCGCAAAGAGCGAGCACGAAAAGCATGGTTCCTACCCCCGGCCCGCACCGCCTCACACAAGCAAATCCCGGACCACTCGCGCGGGATCCACGCCCGTGAGACGGAAATCGAGACCTTGCGACCGCACACTGAGCTTCTCGTGATCGAGCCCCAGCTGATGCAGAATCGTGGCATGCAGGTCATGAACGTGCACCGGATTTTCCACCGCGCCAAACCCGAACTCGTCCGTCTCCCCGTAAGTCAATCCCCCCCGGAACCCTCCCCCGGCAAACCACATGGTGAATGCGTCAATGTGATGGTTCCTGCCGGTCGATTCCCGGACTTCACCCATCGGCGTCCGTCCAAACTCCCCTCCCCAAATCACCACGGTATCTTCAAGAAGTCCGCGCTGCTTCAAATCCATCACCAAGGCCGCCGAGGCCTGATCGATGTCCCGGCATTTTTCAGGCATGTGCTTCTGGAGGTTCTCGGTCGCTCCCCCATGATGATCCCAATTCGTGTCGTAAAGCTGGACAAAGCGAACGCCGCGCTCCACGAGTCGCCGGGCCAGCAAACAATTCCGGGCATAACTGGGTGCCTTGGGGTCCTGGATCCCGTAGAGATCGAGCGTGGCCTGCCCCTCTCCACTGATGTCCATCAGTTCGGGCGCACTCGTCTGCATCCGGTAGGCCATCTCATAGGCATTGATGCGCGTCGAAATCTCGTCGTCCCCGGTCTCCACCATGCGCTTCAGATTCAATTCCCGGACGGCGTCCACTACTTTGCGCTGACGCTCGGGACTGACTCCGGAAGGCGTTGAGAGATTGACAATGGGGTCTCCCTGATTGCGCAATGGAACTCCCTGATAAGTGGTCGGCAACATCCCGCTGCCCCACAGCACAGCCCCGCCCCGCGGTCCGCGCGGTCCGCTCTGCAGCACCACAAATCCGGGCAGATCATCGCACTCGCTCCCCAACCCGTAAGTGACCCAGGCTCCCATGCTCGGCCGCCCAAAAAGCCCACTCCCGGTGTTCATGAACAGCTTGGCCGGGGCGTGGTTGAAAAGTTGCGTCTTGCAGGTTCTGACAGTGGCGAGTTCGTCGACAATCCGGGACAGGTGCGGCAAATAATCGCTGACCCAAGCCCCGCTCTGGCCATACTGCTTGAAACCCACCATGGGTCCCAACAGCTCACTCCGGTGACTGCTGTCCATGAAGGCGAAGCGCTTCCCTTCACGTAGCTTTCCGGGATCGGTTTCCCGTTCAATTCCGTGAGCTTCGGCCGGTATGCAAACGTCTCCAACTGCGAAGGGCCCCCGGCCATGAAAAGGAAAATCACGTGCTTGGCCCGCGCCGGAAAATGCGTCTTGCC
This sequence comes from Verrucomicrobiota bacterium, assembly GCA_003402735.1. Lineage (GTDB taxonomy): Bacteria > Verrucomicrobiota > Verrucomicrobiia > Verrucomicrobiales > DEV007 > V1-115. The sequence goes on along the minus strand of QQNE01000046.1, from coordinate 21,441 downwards.
AGCCGACGCGCCCATCAGCGAGGTCAGTGCCATGGAACCAACCCCGATCGAACACCGACTGAAAAAATGACGCCGAGTCCGATCGCGCAGAGTTTGGGCGGAAAAAGGGTGCGGCTTCATTCGCGTGTCACCGTTTCATCGAGATTGAGAAGCACCCGCGCGGCGTCCTCCAGTGCGAGCCCGGCGAGGACCGCCAACTCAGGCCCGCCCGGTTTCCTAGAGGTGCAACGGTGGAAAGCCTCCTCCAAACCTTCCCGCTGGATCAGACCGCCCAGGGCAGTGGCGCACTCGAAAAAGGCGGCGTCGTTCAAGAGCGTGAGGGCCTGCAACGGAGTGTTGCTGCGAATCCGGCGGGTGCAGGTGCTGTATCCTTCGGGGGCATCGAAGACCGTCAACGAGGGCGGAGGCGAGGCCCGATAGACAAACGTGTAGAGGCCGCGGCGGTAGCGATCCTCCCCCTTGCTCACCGGCCAAGTCCGCTTGACTTGGCCTTGGCCCATGACCCCATCAGGAATCGGCGGGTAGACCGGCGGGCCTCCGAGCTTCGGGGAGAACAAGCCGCTTGCCACCAACGCCACGTCCCGGACAATCTCCGCGTCAAGACGCAAACGCTGCTGCCTTGCCAACAGATAGTTGCCCGGATCCCGCTCCCTCAATTCCGGCCGTTGCACCGAACTCTGTCTGTAGGTTTTCGAGGTCACGATCCTCCGGTGCAACTCCTTGAGATCCCATCCGCCCTCCCGAAACCTCACCGCCAGCCAATCCAACAGTTCGGGATGCGAAGGAGCGGTTCCCTGCATCCCAAAATCGTTCTCGGTTTCCACCAACCCGCGCCCGAAATATTGCTGCCACACCCGGTTCACGATGACGCGCGCCGTCAGCGGATTTTCCGGACTCATGATCCAGTTCGCCAGATCCAGCCGGTTCGGGCGCCGCCCCTCAACCTTCATCATCGGGTGCAGCACTGCCGGAGTTCCCGGGTTCACCTCCTCCGCCGGCCGGGTAAAATCTCCCTTGATGAGAACGTGCGTCTTGCGCGGCACGGACGATTCCGCCAGCACCAGAGTGGTCACTCCCCCGTTCAGGATCGCATCCAACTCGGTGTAACGGTCATTGAGCACCCGAAAGGGGCCCACAATCCCGATCCCGGCGGCAAAGAGAGCCCGGCTCTGGTCAAACGAGCGTCGCTCCTTGGGAACCTTGAGAATCGCGGTGACCGCCGAGGACAACTGCTTGCCAACCGACGGAGTCAGCCCGGCCTCCCACGAAGCCAACTCGGCCGCGTGCTCCGCCATGAAGGCGGCGATCTGCCGCTCCACCCCCTTGAATTCCACCGTCAAACCGCTGAAATCCACTCCCGCGCTGGACACCTTCAGAACCGGTTCCTCCTGGCTGTTGAGAAAGGCGAACATCCGGTAATACTCGCGCTGCTCAATCGGATCGAACTTGTGATCATGGCACTGCGCACAGCCAATGGACAGCCCGAGCCAGACGGTCCCCGTCGTCGCCACCCGGTCAAACACGCTATCCATCCGGAACTGTTCCTTATCGATCCCCCCCTCTTGATTGATCTGCGTGTTCCGGTGAAAGCCGGTGGCGATCCGCTGACTTTCCGTGGCCCCCGGCAACAGATCTCCCGCCAGTTGCTCAACGGTGAACCGGTCAAAAGGCATTCCCGCGTTGAACGCGCCGATCACCCAATCCCGAAATTTCCAGATCTGGCGGGGCGCATCGATTGAATAACCGTTGCTGTCCGCGTAACGCGCCTGGTCCAACCACCACCGGGCCCATCTCTCCCCGTAGTGAGGACTGCGCAACAACCGGTCCACCAGGTCCCCATATGCTTTTTCGGGATCCTCCTTCCGGGCGACCAAAAAGGCATCGATCTCTTGCGGCGCGGGCGGCAGACCGGTGAGATCCAATGATACCCGCCGGATCAGGGTTTCCGGGTCCGCCTCGGGCGATGGCTCGATCCCCTCGGCCTTGAGCTTGGAACGAATGAAATCGTCGATCGCGCTCGCGTCCCCCCTGCCCTCACGAGAAGCTGCGGTGGGAGGTTCAAAAGCCCAATGCTTTTCATAAACGGCTCCCTCCGCAATCCATCTGCGAATCGTTTCCTTCTGCGCCGCTGAGAGCTGTTTGCCGCTCTTCCGCGGCGGCATCAATTCCTCCTCATCCTCCGCAAAGATGTGGTCGAGCAAGGCGCTCTCCTCGAGGTTGTGCGGAGAGAGAACGGCCAAGGCCCCCTCACGGGTATCCAACCGGAGATCGGCTTTCCGGCCCTTTTTGTCGAACCCGTGACAGGCGAAACAATTCTCCGCCAAGATCGGCCGCACGTCCCGGTTGAAACCGACCGCAGAACCGCCGAACGCAACGGAGAGCGAACAGAAGAAGAGACAGGCTGCTGGAAACAATCTCATCGGAGAGGATACGCCCCAATCACACGGAAACGAGGCGACGAACTTTCATCCCGCGCCCAGTTTTCGTGAAGATCAAATCGGAGCCAGAAGCATTTCCAAATCGCTGCGTTCGATCGCCAAACCGCGCCCCGGTTCACCCGAATGCCCCTCCAGAATGGCGGTGGCGATGGCCGCCTTGCGTTTCTGGAGATCGAGAATGCGTTCTTCGATGGTGCCTTCGGTGATGAGGCGGTAAACAAACACGGGATTCGCCTGCCCCATCCGGTGCGCCCGGCCGGTCGCCTGCTCCTCCACTGCCGGGTTCCACCAGGGATCATAATGAATCACCGTATCCGCGGTGGTGAGATTCAGCCCGGAACCACCGGCCTTCAAGCTGATGAAAAAGACCGGAGCCTGCCCCGCTTGGAAGGCGTTCACCAATTTCGCCCGCTCATTTCCAGGGGTGTCGCCGGTCAGCTTGAGACTGGCGATTTTTTCCTTGTCGAGACACTTCTCCAAGAGCGCGAGCATCGAAGTGAACTGGGAGAACACCAAGATCCGGCGCCCTTCCTCGACCAAACCGGTGACCAGTTCCCGGAAAGATTCCAGTTTGGCCGATTCCTTGACCTTGCGCGCGGCCGTCAACTTGAGCAGGCGCGGATCGCAGCAGATCTGCCGCAGTTTCAGAAGGGCATCGAGCACCACAATCTGGGACTGAGCCAATCCCTTGGCCTTGATGGCCTCCCGCACCCGCTTGTCCATCGCAGCCCGGACCACTTCGTAAAGTTCGGCTTGGGCCCGGCTCAACGCCACGCTGCGCACGATGTCCGTCCGAGGCGGCAATTCCTGCAGAACCTCCCCACGGGTGCGCCGCAGCATCAGCGGAGCCACCCGCTTGGCCAGGATCTCCCTCCGTTTCGAGTCCTCCCCGGCCTCAATCGGTTTGCGCCAGTTCCGACGGAACGATTCCTGATCTCCGAGGAAACCCGGCATCAGGAAGTGGAAGAGACTCCAGAGCTCCCCGAGATGATTCTCCATGGGGGTCCCGGTCAGACAGAGCCGATGCCGCGTCCGCAACGAGCACGCCATCTGAGCCATTTTGGAGGCCGGGTTCTTAATATACTGCGCCTCGTCGAGAATCACGTAATGATACTCGTGGGCTTGAATCGACTCCCCATCGCGGGGAAGAAGAGCATAACTGGTGATGACCAAGTCATGATCGGGAATGCGCTCAAAAGCGCTCTGCCGCTCCGCGCCCTGCAACACCAAAACCCGCAACGATGGGGCAAACCGGCCCGCTTCCGCCGCCCAATTGCCCACCACGCTGGTGGGCGCCACGATCAGACAGGGCCGATCCAGGCGCTTCGCCCCCTTCTCCACCAGCACATGAGCCAAGGTCTGCACGGTTTTGCCCAGGCCCATGTCATCGGCCAAAATTCCACCCAGCCCATGCGACCGCAAAAACTGCAACCAACTCAAGCCTTCCGTCTGGTAGGCCCTCAGCGTCGCTTGCAACGTGCGGGGCGTCTTGACCCGGGTCACCCCCTTGAAATCGGCCAAGCGGTCCCCCAAGCCGCGCAGCGCCTTCGCCGTCTCCCCCTCCAACCCAGGCAACATCCCCGCCAACCGCGCGGCCCCAAGTCGATGCAGCATCGTCCCCCGGGGCTCGGTCGCCTCGAAGAGTTGCAGCAATGAACGCAAAAGCTGGCCCAACCGAACCGCAGGAAACGCCAGCACCATGTCCAACTCCGGGAACTTGACCGGGACCACGTCTTCCTCCTTCGATTCAAGCAGCTTCGGCAGGTCCTTCACCATGTCGAACCGCGTCGCAATCTCCCGCAGCGCCCCCACCAGACTCACCCGCTTTCCATCCACCTGCACTCCGGCATCGAAACGGAACCAGTCCAGCCCCCCCTCCTCTTCCAACTCCGTCCACCACTCCTCGGCATACGTGAGTTTCATGCCAAAGTCGGACCGGATCTCGATCTCCCAATCCATTTCCTGGACCTTTGGCAGCAACCCCAAAAAGGCATACCACTCATCCGCCCCTTGGCCAGAACCCCGCCGTTCCCCCGGCAAGGTGAACACGTTTTGCTTGCCGCTGCGCTGCCCCGCGCCAAGCTCAAAAACCTCCTCCAAGCCCGCCAACCCAAGCGCGGAGAGCAGACCGACAAATCGTTCCTCCCGGCTGAAATCCCGCTTCGCCCTCAGGATGGCCTCCGAGGTCACACTGGTCACGAATTGGCCGCGATCAGCCAACGGATTCTCCACCAGAATGGAGCCATAACGAACCTGAAACAGTGCCACCGGAACTTGGCGCGCCTCCCGAGCCGTCATCCAAATGCCTGAGGAAGAATCAGGGCCCGCCGCCTTCACCGGCATCCGGGTCAGCACCAACCGCGGAACTAGAGCGGCCTCATGGGCGGACAAATCGCGAATCTCAAGCTCGCTCGGTCGCAGCGCCGGAGACCACCCGACCACCGCCATCCGCTCACAAACTCTTCCAAGCTGCCCCGCCGCCACCGGAGGTGCCTCAAGCCACCGCAACGGATCCACCGATTCCTTCCAGACCGCGAGCCCCACCGTTCGGGAATTCGGATCGATATAAAGCTCCGGCTTGGTCCCCACGATCACCGCCGGCTTTCCAGAATCCGCAAACCGGATTCCCGACAACAAATCGCCATCGCGCCCCCTGGGATCAGCGACCCAACAGGGCTCCAACTCACGCTCGGGTCCCGAACCGAGCAACGCCTCCGCCTCCCCATCCCAAATCGCGCGTTTGGTCGCCAGGACGTCGCTGATCAAGATCGACCAAAACCTTCCCTTGGGCACCATCCCAGAAGCCCCGAACGTTCCCTCCAACATGGTGTTCGAGAGAAGCTCCATCTCCTTGACCAACCGGACATCTTCCTCCCCGAGGTAGGCGGGATATTCGCCCTGACGCAGTCCCCGAAGCAGCGCGGCCGCTCCATGCTGTCGCCCCTTCCCGCCCGTAGCGAAAGCCAGCAGAGTCAGGCGCGCCACGCCGCCTCGCCTCCCGCTCTCGCCAAGATGGAAGGAATAACGGACCAGCCGGGCCATCTCCTTCGGAAGCTCCGCCGCCCGGTTCCCCGAGGCGCCCCGCAGGGAAACATCGATCCAATGACGAAGATTTGTCGGAAGCGAGGACTCCACCGGCGCTTCCCGATTCGTCCGGACCGGAGTCACCCCTCCCTTCTCCTCCACCAAAAAGGTTTCGATGAGGGCCACCGCGTGCTTGCAATCGCCCCCCAACGGACAGGTGCAAACCGCCCCAAAATTCCCATCGTCTCCCGAACAGGGCACCTCAACCCGACTCAGATACGGAGTGGATCGGCTGCCGCGCACCCTCCCCTCAATCACCCAGCCTTCGACCGCTTCCCGGATTGCCAGTTGGGAGACCCGTTCCCGAACCGCATAGGCCTTTCCCCTTTGGAGAGCCCCCTCGTCAAAATAGGAGCGCCACAACATCCCGGACAAAGACCGCCGGACGCGTTCAGAGACAATCGAAGAACCGAGCATGAGTCAGGACGGCGCACCGCACCACCCTGACACATCCACAAACCGCATCACGATGTCAAGCACTTCAAGAAAGGGACTCGATCAGCTTTTCTAACCGATGCGCAAACTCCACCCAAACGACCCGCGCCTCGCCGGTATCGTCCACATCCTGTCCGGCATGAATGGCCGCCTTGATGTGCGGCTCGATTGAAAGCCATCCGTCGTAGCCGGTGCGCTCCAAGTCCGCAAAAATGCGGCGCTGGGTCGGATCTTCATCCACGTGACAGGTTACATAGATTCCGTCCGGACCCGGCTTGGCGCACTTGACATGAACGTGGGCGATGTGTTCGCGGCAAGCGGCGTAATAGGCCCAGGTCGATTCCAGTGATTGATCGTGCAGACTGTTGTTTCCGGTGTCAAAGATCAGCCGAAACGCCGGACTGGCCACCGCTTCCGCCAGTTCCAGAAACCCTTGCGGATCCGCCCCGTAACCGTTGCAGTTCTCGTGCCCGAGAATGACCCCCTCGCCCTCGGCGATCCGGGCCAGTTCACGAATCCGGCGCACCGCCTCCGCTTTCCACTCCGCCCGGGGCAATGGATTTTCCTTGTTGTTCGGATAGGACATGATGCGCAAAAACTTCGCACCGACCTCGCGCATCCGGGGAGCGACCCGCCTCAACTCGGCCACATCCACCGCGAAATCGTGGGTGATGGGACGGGCCCAATTCGCGATTTGGCCGCCAAACCCCACGATTCGAATGCTCTCCGCGGCCAACCGGTCCCGCACCTGCCCCCATTCTTCATCGGTCAGGTCACAGACGTTTTTGCCGCCGATCAGGCGCAGTTCAATGGCAGACCAGCCAGTCTCTTTGAGCGTGGCAATCTGTCCTTCGAGGCTCTTTTCCGCCTCATCGGCGAATCCGGTAAATTGAAAGGGCATGAGCTTGTGGGGATGAATTTCAGTCGGTTTGCAAGGGCCGGAACTCTACACACCCGGACGGCGGACGCCAGCAGAAGATCACACTCCCAAAACCACCCGCACGAGCCCCCACCAAAGCACCATCCCAATCGCCCCAAAACTCAGGGGAACCACCAGGCGCTCCCGATACCACGGCTGCGAACAAAAAGGGCCGAGCACCATCCGGGTGAAAACGACAAACCCAAAGCCCACCCCCAACACCCCGGCGTGGTAACTCAACAATCCCGGCCAAGTCGAATCGAGTTCCGGATTCCGTGAACCCAGCCCCAGCAGCCCCCCGGCCAGCGCCACACTCAAAAAGCGGCCCGATCCCGTCCCCAAGCGAAGGATGTTGTCGAGCGCCATCCCCAGAATCGCCACCAAACTCAACGTCTCCGGAGCCCATGGCGGGAGCGCCCATCCGCCCGCCCGCAGAAGAAGATGCCCGGCCAAACTCCCGGAACAGAACCACCACAATTGCGCTCCAGAGTGGAGCCAAGAGCGGCCACCGAGGAAGATCAGCACCAACAGCAAAGCGCTGCGCCCGCCCGTCGCCAGCAAGCGCGCCGCCCCGGCCCGCACCCCATCCCTCACGGTTGGCACCGGCTTGGCCGCCTCGGCTTCCTTGGCGAACGGATCCCCAGCCCGGACCGCCTCCCCAACAAACGTCAAGTCGATCGGGCGGCTCACCTCCCCTGCAAAAAGGGTCTGCGCACGCCGCTGGGCAATGCCGTCCTTGGAAACCATCATCACCAGGGCAACCTCCGTTTCCGGCGAAAGCCGAACCTGAAAGGCTCGGGCCCCTGACGGAATCCGCCCGGACGCACTCGTCTCCAACCGCATCATCTCTTGCCCCGGTTCCAGCGGATCCTCCCGCGGCACCACTCGGAGCGGGCCAAAAGAGGGCGCGAAATCCGATTCATCGAACCGGAACTTCAATGCGTCGCGCAGATAGGCCAAGGCGGCCTCCTCGGGCGAGACCAGTTCGTCCATGGCGGGATCGGGCGAACCGGTGACGTCGAGACTCAGGTCAAATCGATAGTTGCCATCCCGCTCGAAAGCGGCGTGCGCCGCCACCGCCGAAATCTGATGGGCCGGCAGCCAGCCGGTGCCGAGCACGCCCAATCCCCCGACCCACAAAAGCAACCCGGCCCTCGCCCTTTGCAAAAACGAGCAAATTTCTCCCCCCGACGAGATTGTCATTTTTCAAATTTCAATGTGAGGTTTAGTGATCTCCGCCACTCTTGCAAACTCTGTCCACATGCGCACAACATCCATCACGGTTTCTGCCGTTCTCGTTCTTGCCGTCTGCTCTTCCGCACCCGCCGCGATCTACAAGGAGAACATCGACGTCCCACTGAATCCCATCCCGGCCCGCCGCGGACTTTTTTTCCGACCGGAACCGGGCTTCAACTCTCCCATCCCGAGTGAACGTTACGCCGCCAGCCGGGAAGGCAAGGCGCACTTGAAAAAGACCGCGCAAAAATATCCCTCCGCCTCCAACCGCATCATGACCTACCGGGTGCCCGAGATCATGCAGCGCTCCAACTCCCGCAACACCGAACTGGTCATCGATATCGGCCGCCAGAAGGCGTTCTTGCTCGTCAACGGCGCCATCGGCCTGGAGACTCCGGTCTCCACCGCCCGTTCCGGAAAATACACCCCAACCGGGACGTTTGTGATGACCGAACGCATTCGCAGCGGCAAGATCTCCAACCTCTACGACGTCGAAATGCCGTTCTGGATGCGTCTCAACAACAGCGAGTTCGGCGTCCACGCCGGCTTTCTTCCGGGTTACCCGGCCTCCGCCGGCTGCATCCGCCTTCCCGCCGAAGCGGCCCAAGCGATTTTTAACGAAACCCGATCGGGAACACGCGTCCGCATCGTCGGAAACTGGAGGCCCTCCCTGTTGGCCCAACCCGCCGCATCCACCCCCGCGCCCAACAATCCCCAACCGACGCGCCAAGAGGTCCTGCAAAAACCAGCAATGCCTGTCGACAGCCTGGGCCAGACATTCAGTCGGGTGCAAATCTAGTGGTCAGCCTCGCGACTCTGCAGGGCCAAAACTCTGCAGAAGCTGAGTCATCCCTTTAAACTCGGCGGACTACTAAAATTTGCGAAAGGTCAGCTGAGGCTGAATTCCCGGTTGACGCATCTGTCAGGATGGACGAAGGGCGAATTGCCCATGAATTCCATTCAGACACGCGTTCTTTTGCGAGTGTTTCTTCTCTTGAGCGGCCCCTCATCGCCCTTGTGCGGCTCGGTCCCCGTGCAGGTCATTGACCTCCCTGTCGGAGAGGCCCACGCCGCTTCCTCGATGGAACAAAGGGTCCGCCCCCTGACCCTGAGCGAACAATATTCCTTGACCCGGATCGGAACGGTCCATCAGGTCGGCAGCGAAGATCTCGCGCCCCCGATCGAGGGTTCGGTGACCATTTATGAGTGCCGGGAGTTGCTTGCCAAGGCCGAGGGCAACCCGGAGCGCGCGGCCATCGTCGTGGAATTGGCTCGCCGCAAGGCCTATCTCATGATTGACGGGGTGATGGTCCTGGAAACTCCGGTGGCCCTGAGCGGGAAGGGAACCGAGGCCTCACTGGGCTGGTTCCCGATCAGTGGCCGGGCCCGGGGATCCGCAATCTCCCCGACCGAACCGGTCAAACCCCAGTATTGGCTCAAACTCGGAGATTCCGCTTTCGGTCTTCACTCGGACGATCTCAGCCGCTATTCCGCCGCCGGAGGCTGCGTGCGCCTACCTCGTTCAGCGATGAAGACAGTGTTTGATCACGTCCTGGACGGGACGATGGTTTACCTCTGCGCCACTTGGCTCTCCCCCATCCAAATCGATCCGCCCGCACCCGCTGCCGTCACCGCGATGGCCCCCCCGCCAAGGCGTCAACTCCCCATGACCATCACGGTCCCGGACCCGGTTCAGGAACAAACGGTTCCCTCGAGAGACGTTCCCGCCGTGCCCCCCACAGTGCAGACCGTTTCCACCGCCCCCATGGAAATCGGAGCCCCCGCACCAGTTCCGGTGGTCGCAGCCGCCCCCGCACCGGTTTCCGCCCCGGCCCCGGTTTCCGCCCCGGCCCCGATTTCCGCCCCGGCACCGGTTTCCATCCCCGCGCCGGTTTCCGCCCCGGCGCCGATTTCCATTCCCGATCCCACGGTGGCCCCTTCTCCGATGCCCGCAAAACCCCAGCAACCTTTCCTGGCTCCAAGGGCCCCTCAAGCCGGTCCAATGGAATCGAGCCCCAAAGAGGTGCCGCCACCTCAGGCCTCCATCGACTCCGCCCCCCAGAGTCCCCCGGTCACAGAGCCATCGGAGACTCCCGCCCACCTTGGGGGCGGACAAAAAGTGGTCCGGGTCCGCGATTTGTTGGGAGGGTTCGGTGAAGGCCCCGGGTTTTCCCCAAAAGCCTTGATTCCGGTCACGGGCAAGTCGGCCCGAAAGCCGGAGCCGACGCAGCCTCAGGCAAATCCCGAGGCCGTCCGCCTTCGGTCGCTGTTGCGCGGGAAATAAAGTCCCGATTCGGACCTTTCTCAGTCCGCCCCTCTCCACCACAGCTTGTCGGTTCCGGGTAACCCCACCCTAACCAGTACTATGCTCATCAGCACTACAAAGTTTCTGATGTTTTCCATCATTTTATCGATTCAACTGGACTTTTGGATGTTTTTTATAATTCTAAGATGCAAAATCGATAGCAGATTGAGATTGCAGAGACTGGCCAGCCCTTTTACAGCAGCATCTGATGCAGAGTTTATCCACGCTCCGCCGGGCCATCGAAGATTCGCCCACCAATGTCCGCCTCTGGCTTCTGTTCGGGCAGACATTGGTCAGCCAAGGCGAACTTTCTGAGGCCCGCAGAGCTTTCAATCAAGCCATCGTTCTCGCTCCCGCGGATCCCGAAGCCCGTCTGGGCATCGCTCAAGTCCTCTTCCGAGAGGGAACCCTTTCCGAAGCCGCCGTGCGCACCCAGTGCATCCTCAAAACGGACGCGAACTTCGCCCCCGCCCATCTCCTCATGGCGCGGATTTATCTGGCGGAGAACGAGATCGCCAAGGCCAACGAACACTACGCCAAGGCGCGGTCGATCAACCAGGAGCTGGCCGATGGCCAACTCGAGAAAGACCTTCTCCGTCATGGGCGCAACCGCCTCCCACAGATCGATCGGACCGAAACAGATGACCGGCTTCGCCTCGCCGCCGGGTTCAACATGGAAGCGGACGATTTTGAGTGGCCAGATCAGGTGGATTCCGAATTGGCGAGCCGGGAAGGTCCTTCCATCGGCCAGGACGAGTTCGACTTCGTCGACGACGATGACCTCGGTTTCAACATCGATGAGTTCGAGCGGCCCAAAGGTTCCTTCGCGGATGTGGCCGGTCTGGAGGACGTCAAACAGGAGCTCTTGATGCGCCTGGTTTACCCCTATGAATACACCGACCTCTTCCGCGCTTACGGGAAGAAGGCCGGAGGCGGTGTTCTGCTTTACGGACCGCCCGGCTGCGGAAAATCCCTCGTTTGCCGCGCCTTGGCGGGAGAAACAAAGGCTGCGTTCTACTCGCTTCGGCTCCACCAGGTTCTGGAAATGTACATTGGGTGCAGCGAGAAGAACCTGAACAGCCTGTTCCAGATGGCCCGGGAGAACGCGCCCTCCATCATCTTCATCGATGAACTCGACGCGCTGGCTGGACATCGCGGCGAAGCCAAACAACACCCCGCTCGGAGCGTGGTGAACCAACTCCTCATCGAGCTGGATGGGCATGATGGCAGCAACGAGGGCGTTCTGATCATCGCGGCCACCAGCGCCATTGCCAATGTCGATTCTGCCTTCCTCCGCCCCGGAAGGTTCGACCGCCGCATTCTCGTTCCCCTGCCCTGCCCGGATTCGAGGGCTGAAATCCTGCGCATGCAGGCTCGCAACCGACCCGTGGCCGGGCTCGATTACGATCGCCTCGCGGCGATGCTGCAGGATTACTCCGGTGCCGACATTGCCCAGGTCTTTGACGTGGCGGCGGAAGACGCGCTGCGGATCGCCATGCGCAAAAAGGAGATTGTGCCGATCACCATGGAGACCATCGAGGTCGCGATCAAGAAGGTTGAACCCTCGGCCAGGTATTGGCGTCCAAACAACGACTGACCGGGGGATCGTGCCGGGTCGTCAGAACATTCGCACGCTGCCTTGGTGAACATGCTGTCGATCCGGTTCCACTTGCTTGGCCTATTGGCCGGGCTTCCCCTTCTGTGCCAATGTTCCGCCACGTTGGTGAACCGAGCGTGGAGCGCCTATGACCCACTGGGGACGCCCCCGGCTGAAACAACGGCGCGACTGGACAGCGAGAGCGCCCGCCTCGAGAGCCGGTTGTTGAACCACCCCGACGACCAGCGCTCCCTGGCCAGTCTGGCAGATCTCCGCTTTTTGCAAAACCGGGAACGGGAGGCGGTTGAGCTTTACCGGAAATATCTCTCGAGCTGCCGCAGGCCCGCCTCTCCCGCACGCAGGGCACGCTTCGGCACGGCCTTGCTTCACCTGGAGCAAAATGGCGAAGCCCGCGCCGTGCTGGAACAGGTGCTGCGGGAGGATCCTGAAAACGCCAGGGCACTGCTCTCCTATGCCGAGTATCAGGCCGATATCGTCGGAGATTCCGCTTACGCGATGGCGCTCCTCCAACGAGCCAAAGACACGGGAGAGATTTTTATTCCCCCAGACTTCGAACAGGCATTGATTCACGACCTGAATTAGGCTTTGTCAGGGTTCATGGGCAAACGCTCGCTTCGAAAAGCCCCCCGCTCCGGCGACGCCCCGTCACCAGAACTTCCAGAAGAGAAGCGTTCCCGGTCTCGCACCCGTTTTGGATCCGTCTGCCTGCGCGTTTTGGCCAACATCGCGCTCTTCGCCGCGGCGCTTTTCCCGGCTTGGCTGACCGCCCAAATGATTGCCGATTCCGCCGTGAACACCCCTTATGGCGACGATTGGAAGCTGGTCGATCAACTCGAAAACCTGCATCTCGCCCAATTCGAATGGGGCGACCTCTGGCGCCCTGTCGATGGAGAGCGGATTCCGCTTCCCCAATTCCTTCATTTGACCGCGCTGCGCTGCACCGGAGGCGATGTCCGGGCAGATGCGTGGATGAACTTCACTTGGATCTCCCTGACCTCCCTCGGACTGCTCCTGCTTCTCCTGCGCACCATCGGCGGCGGGCCCGGAGCGGCCACGCTGTTCTTCATCGCCAACCTCGCGCTGTTTTCGCCGGGCCAGGATCTATTCGCCATGCGGCAGGCGGCCATGCTCCTCCCAGTGGCGTGCCTGGTCTGGGCCACTTTGATCGCCTCGTTTCCCGGTTCCACGGTTCTCAAATTTGCAGCCTGCGCCTTCGTGACCGCCACTGCCCTCGGCAGTGGAATCTACGGTCTCTCGCTGCTTCTGACCGTGCCGATGCTTGCCGCCTTCGCGGTCGGTTTGCCGTGCCGGATCCGACCTTGGCTCATCGCGGGCGGCTGGTTTCTCTTCGCCCTCCTCGCGCTCCAACTCTACTTCAAGGACTTGAACTCAACGCTAACTCCTTCCGCCGGGGGCGAGCCGATCCCCCTCCTCGAACAGGCTTTCTCCCTGGCTTTTCAGGTTCTCTCATCCCCTCTGTCGGATGCCCGGAGCATCTCGTCTGCGGTGAGAACCGGCCTTGGTGCCACTTTGGCGACCGCTCTTCTGAGCCTCACCGCCTGGACGTTGCTCACCACGATCACGCGACGCCAACCATGGAGCGGAGGACGGCGCGCTCCTTGGCTGCTTCTCGGCATCGGCGGACTTCTCGGCATCGGCCTCGCCTCAGCCACTCGAGTCACCGCCGCGGTGCCCTTCATGTCCCCCGGCGGAAACCTCTCCATCCCGGGTCACGCGGCCATCCCCGTCCTGATGGGATCACTGGTGCCTCTCTTTCTCCAAAGCCGGGAGAGAGCCGAGCCCGTTCCCCGAAAACTTCTCTCCGTCCTGCTCACCGGCCTTTTTCTGGCCGTCATCGCGGCCCAGTCCTCGACTTGGCTTCAAGGAACAACCACCATCCGGAACCAGTATCAGGACCGGCTCCGATCACGGGCCGCCCTTCACCTTTGCAAGGTTTTTCCGGTGGATGACGCCGTCTCCTTCGGCACCGGAGACCCGGCCTTGATTCTCCGCCGGGCCCAGTTTCTTCACAACGAAGGCTACCTCACCCCGCTGCTCCTCAACGAACCCTTCTGGCCGGACCGCCGCATCGCCACCCGCCGCCTCTCGATCCTCGAAGCCAGGGTCACCCTTCAGCCCGACGCCGCTGGTGAAACCGCCTACCGCGTCGCAGCCCGGCTCCCATCCTCCCGTCCGGAACACTTTGACTTACCCGCCGGCGTCCTCCTCGCCTCCAAAGATCCTTCCGACCCCACCCGACACAGGCTGCTCGCCATCGGGAGGCTGGACCCATCCGATCCCTCGGCCTGGATCTTTGAACGCCCCAGAGACCACCTTCCCGGAACCATTCTGGAGTTCTGGGCACTGGACGGTCATCAACTGCTCGCCCATCGGCTGTCGCAAATTCTCACCCCGGAGGGAGAACTCTTGCAGCGATCCGCTGAACCAACCTCCCCGCCATGAATCGCAGGGCGGCTCTTTTGCAAAAGAATCGCCAATTAAACGCAATTCTGATTGGCATTTTTGAAAAATTTCTACAACATGAGGATATGGTGCTTCCACACCCTCTCCTCAAGCGAGTCCTCAGCCGGGTCGTCTTTTACGGCGGCACCGCTTGTTACCTTTGGCTCCTCCAGTTCGTCGAACAACGGATGACAGCGAGTCAGCAGTTCGCCGAAAACTCCCCGGTCGCGGCCCGCGCGATCGCAAGGTGAGAGGCAAAGATCGATCAGCGAAACTGAGCCAAGCGATGCCGCAATTTCGCGGCAAAATATCCCAAGGAGATACGCCTTCCATACTTCCGAAAGCTCCGAAGACACTGAAGGTTGTTTGAAATGATGTTTTTCAGGCTGCGATTGGAGATTCCACCCAATCGCATTCGAACCATCACCCCCGGCAGATAAACGGCCCGGATCCTCTTGACCTCGAACAGGCGGAAGAGGATGTCCCAGTCCGCGCCAATGGAGAACCGTGTATCGAACCCTCCGTAGTCCCGGTAGACGCTCGTTCGGGCATAAAAGGTGGGATGCGGCGGCATCCATCCGGAGGCAAACGCCCCCGGCCCGAAGCCACCCGCCCTCCAAAACCTCACCACTCTGGCGGGATCGTCACCCGAGACATACTCGAGATCCCCGTAACAGGCTTCGCAACCCGGATCCGCGAAGGCCGCCGCGAGACGCCCCAGCACACCGGAATCCGCAAACACATCGTCGGCATGCAGGAAGCCAATCACTTCCCCCGAGGCCAATGCCAAGCCCTTGTTGAGCGCAAAATACAACCCCTCATCAGGCTCAGAAAGCCAACGAACGCGGTCAGAACCGACCGAGAGAAAGGCCACCACGGTCCCATCCGTGGAAGCCCCATCGACAATGAGATGCTCCACGTGCGGATAATCCTGAGCGGCCACCGAACGGACGCAGTCGGCGATCACTGCAGCCGAATCCCGGCAAACCGTGATCACCGTGATCAACATCCGCGCAAAAGCCAGACCGCGGGACGGAACACCGCCTCAGGCCGCGTTCACATCCGTGCCCTTGTGCCCCAACTGACGCACCGTGCGGTTCAACTGCTCGAACTCAATCGGCTTCTTCAACACCGTCACCGAACCGATCGAGAGAATCTTGGTGAGAATGTCACTGTCCGGATATCCCGTGATGATGACAATCGGAAGATCGGGACGCGACTCTTTCATCTTCAGATAAAGCTCATCCCCAGGGATATCGGGAAGCTTCAAGTCGAGAAACACCAAGTCGAAATCCTGCTTCTCGGCATAAGCGAGAGCTTCCGCCCCGGTCCCGACCACAATCCGGCCAAATCCCGCCTTTTTGAGATACTGCTTGAAGAGCGCCTGCAAAGCCGGGTCATCATCGACCACGAGAACCGTCGGCTGGCCCGCCTCATCCTTGCGAAGAATGTCCCGATCAAGGAGACTCCGCTTGATTCGCCAACGCCCCCCGATCTGAATGGCCGGCAGCTGCCCCCTCTGCACGAGATAGTAGACAGTTGGAAGAGGAATACGGAGATACTCGGCGGTCTCTTTGACCGTCATGAGTTCGGGTGGATCATCAGGCATCATAAGTGCAGCGGGTTTGAGAGTCAGCCGACCAATGGACGAAAAGGTTTCAAGAACAGCCCCCTTCGACCCCAACTTTCGGCAATCCGATAATTTCTATAGCCAACCTTAGGCTCCAGATTTTGCAACCAACTTTTTCTGAAAAATGGGACCTTTCGCAAATTTACGTCTCTTTGAAAGCCCCTGGGCGAGCACCGAACAGCTGTATCCAGCCTACTTTTCCGATGATCCCAGAAGAAAGAAGGCCCGGATTTGCACCCGACCAACCCCTCCAAACTTCCAACAGATTTGAGAGCAAAGCAAGGGTTTTTAGGGGTTTGTTAGAAGAATCCGGTGTGCCGCCAAATTTCAGAGAATCTGGAATCCCCCCCCAAAAGCGCCTCTCCGGATCTTTCCTTCCCTCTTGCTTTTTGCCCCTCCGCCTGATCTAATCTGGGTCGGGGCGGGTGCGCGAGGGTGCCTCCGCCCCAGACTGCATGACCAATCTCGTTCCCAGGCGACCAGCGACGGCCGGTTCGCTGATTCCCCTTCTGCTCCTCCTATTCTCCGGCGCCGCCCTGGCCAACATCCCCACGGCCGAAATCCGTTTGGCGGATGGCTTCGATTTTCCCGTCGGCAAACCGGATGGTGCCAACTACTACCGTTTCCGAGGGTTCATTCGCGGGGACCACATGGGCGAAGACTGGAACGGTTTGGCCGGGGGGAACAACGACCTGGGCAAACCCGTTTACGCGGTCGCACATGGCGTGGTGGTTTACTCAAAGGACTACCGCTCCAACTGGGGGAATGTGATCATCCTCCGGCACGCCTATCGCGACAAGGGGACGATCCGCTACGTGGATTCGCTTTACGGGCACCTCAACGAACGGCAAGTCACCCTGGGCACCCAGGTCACCCGGGGCCAAAAAATCGGAACCATCGGGACCAATCACGGAATGTATGTGGCCCACCTGCACTTTGAGATTCGCAAGAACATCAACATCGCCCTGAAACATCGGGATTACGCGATGGATTTCTCCAACTACCACCGCCCCGCCCAGTTTATCGCGGAGCGCCGGGTCCTCATGCCGGAGTTCTCACGCCAACGAGTGCCCGTGGATTGCTTCGGCATGGGAGTGAAAAACGTTTACGAAGGTCCCCGCCTGGCCTCCCTCCCCGTGCTTCCTTTCGGCCAGCCCCCACCGCGCCCCCCCATCAACCCTGTCTTGCGGGAAATTTTGGCGCGCAACGGCCTCTACGAGCTCGCCCCCCAGTCCGAGGGCGACAAGGCGGCTTCCGAGGAACGAAACAAGATTCTCAATCAATGGCGGACTTGGCGCCGCCAGGAAATGGAGCGGGATGTGAACAACGATCCCGTGGAACCCAAGCAGTGACTGCGGAAAAACTCATTGCATGCGTCAATGCATTAGATATCTTCGTTGTTAAGTTGTCTTAACAATCCGGGTCCCCCCCCGTTTTCCTATGAAAATTCTGTTCCCTTCCGGCTTGGCCCTGGCCCTCGCGTTCCCGCAGATCGCGATCTCCCAGTCGAGCGTCGCCCTCACCCTGCCGGCGGACGGTTTCGATTACCCGGTGGGCAGACCGGATGGCCAAGGTTATTACCTGGCCCGCGGGTTCCGCTCCAACGGTCACCTGGGCGAAGACTGGAACGGGCGCGGGGGCGGCAACACCGATTTGGGAGATCCGGTCTATGCCACCGCGCACGGAGTGGTCGTCTTCTCCAAGGATCAGCGCGAAGGATGGGGAAATGTCATCATCGTCCGCCATGCCTACCGGGAGTCGAATGGCCGCCTCGAATACGTGGATTCCCTCTACGGTCACCTCAACGAGCGACACGTCTCCGTCAATGAAACGGTGCAGCGGGGCCAGCAAATCGGAACGATCGGCACCAACCGAGGCATGTATTGGGCCCACCTCCATTTTGAGATGCGGAAGAACATCCAGATCGGGATGAATCGCGCCGAGTTCGCTCGCAACAGCTCGAATTACTTCGATCCCTCCCTTTTCGTGGCCCGGCGCCGCCATTTGCCGGCGGAGTTCCGGAGCGTCCGCGTGCCCATCGACACCTTCAACGACGCCGCTTCCGATCAGTTCGCTGATTTCATGGCTCGGATGAGCACCACCGCGCCGACGCAACCGGAAGCCAAGTCTCCGCCCCGACCCGCGCAGACTGCGGCCGAGGAGTCGGGCAGCCAGGGCGAGCGCGACAAGATCCGGTCGTTCTGGGACAAGATCCGTTCCGGGAACGTCACGCCGGGAGTCGATCCGGCTTGAGTCCCCTCACTTGGACTTGCGCTGCTTTTTCTGAGGTTTCTCCCGGCACCGCAGCAGGTAAAACTCAATGCTATCGACCAAGGCCAGCCAACTGGCCCGGATGATGTTGTAGCTCACCCCCACCGTGCTCCAGGTCTCGTTTCCATCCGTGCTGTCAATCAACACGCGCGTCTTCGCGGCCGTTCCGAGTTTGCTGTCGATGATCCGCACGCGATAGTCCGTGAGGCGGATGTTGCGGATTTCCGGGTAATCGGGCTCCAGGGCCTTGCGCAGCGCGGCATCCAGCGCATTGACCGGGCCGTCGCCCTCGTCCACGGTGTAGTGGCGGCTCTCCCCAACTTCCAATTTGACGGTGGCTTCGCAGGTTTCGAGCGCCTCTCCATTCCCTGTGTCGCGAATCCGGCGGAAGTTGCAGCGGTATTCCCGGAGCCGGAAAAGGGGTTCGTAGGTTTTCAGGGCCTTGCGGATCAGCAACTCGAAGGAGGCTTCCGCCGCCTCGAATTCGTAGCCTTCCTCCTCCATCTCCTTGAGTTGCTTGACCAACGCCTTGGCCTCGCGGCTCCCCTTCTCGAGATTGTGCCCCAATTCCGCCGCCTTGAGGAGCACATTGCTCTGGCCCGAAAGTTCCGAGATGAGAATGCGTTGTCGGTTGCCGACCAGCCCCGGCTCGATGTGCTCGTAGGTGCGCGCCAGCTTTTCCACCGCATTGACATGCATCCCGCCCTTGTGGGCAAAGGCCGCCATGCCCACGAACGGAGCTCGCGGATGGTGGGGAAGATTGGCCAGATCATCGACAAAATGGCTCAGTTCCGTAAGCCGGCTCAGATCCGGTACCACCTGGGTTCCGAGCTTGATCTGCAGGTTCGGGATGACCGTGGTCAGGTTGCAGTTCCCGACTCGTTCGCCATACCCGTTGATCGTCCCCTGAATCTGCACCGCCCCGGCCTGGAACGACGCGATCGCGTTGGCCACGCCGAAGCCTCCATCGTCGTGGGTGTGAATTCCCACCGGAATCCCGAGCCGCTCGATCACCACCCGGGTGATCTCGGAGACCTCGTGAGGAAGCGTTCCGCCGTTGGTGTCGCAAAGCACCACAATCGCGGCGCCACCTTCCCGGGCGGCTTCGAGCGTTCCCAGGGCGTGCTCCACGTTGTCTTTGTATCCATCAAAGAAGTGCTCGGCATCGTAAACGACCTCGCGCCCGTGAGCCTTGAGATGGGCCACCGTATCCAGAATCATGGCCCGGTTCTCCTTGGCCGTGGTGCGCAGAACCTCGGTGACGTGCAGCTTCCAGCTCTTGCCGAAAATGGTGACCACCGGCGTCATGGCGTCCAACAGGAGTTGCACCTG
Organism: Verrucomicrobiota bacterium; assembly: GCA_003402735.1. Classification (GTDB taxonomy): domain Bacteria; phylum Verrucomicrobiota; class Verrucomicrobiia; order Verrucomicrobiales; family DEV007; genus V1-115. The sequence continues at coordinate 1,710 of QQNE01000046.1, read as the reverse complement.
GGAATCCTCATCGACCCGCAAATCGGCCCGCCGGGTGCTTCCGAAAGCGGCGATCTTGGCGTGCTTCCAACTCAGCTTGGCAGCCTCCGTAAAAAAGGAGACATCTTTCGGATTGGACCCGGGCCAGCCCCCCTCGATGTAATCGATTCCAAAATCATCAAGCTTTTGGGCGATCCGAATCTTGTCGAGCGACGATAGGGAGATCCCGGTCCCCTGGGTTCCGTCCCGGAGGGTGGTATCGTAAAGGAAAACGCGCTTTTCCGCCATAATGAGTCAGGGAAGCGCCGGGGACGAACGAAGACGGGGAGCAGGGGATGCCGCAAGCCAAACGGCAACCTGCCCGACAGTCACGAGCGAGCCGGAGCTTCGGTTCGTGATGTCGAGCTAGCCAATAATGATCGAATTGACCAACGGCATCGGGGACCGCACATTTATTCTCTCCTGCAGAGAAAGCCAGCGAAAAAAATCCCTCGGCGCGCGTTGTCTGCGTCGGCGTCGCCCAAAGCGCCGTCAGAAGATGGCGACAATTCGCACTTGCCATTTTCCCCAACCGTCGTGCAGTTAGGGGCGGACAGGCATGGTCTCCATCACGATCAGTAATCTCACCAAACGCTTTGGAGACGTCGTCGCGCTCAAGCAACTCAACGTCGAAATCCGGAAAGGAGAGCTCTTCTTTCTGCTCGGCCCCAGCGGTTGCGGCAAGACGACTCTTTTGCGCACCATCGCAGGCTTCTACCAGCCGGACGAGGGCAGCCTGCTCTTCGATTCCCAGGACGTGACCCGGCGCCCGCCCCACCGCCGCAACACCGCCATGGTCTTCCAGAGTTACGCGCTCTGGCCGCACATGAATGTCTTCCAAAACGTGAGCTTTGGGCTGCAACAGAAACGGCTCCCCACTGGGGTGATTGAGGGGCGCGTCAACAAGGCTCTGCGAACCGTCCAGATGGACGCGTATGCCTCGCGCAAAATCAACCAACTCTCCGGGGGCCAGCAACAACGGGTCGCCCTGGCCCGCGCCCTCGTCGTCGAACCGGCCTGCCTCCTGCTCGATGAACCACTCTCAAATCTCGATGCCCAACTCCGGCTCGAGATGCGCTCGGAAATCCGCCGCATCTGCAAAGAAGCCGGATTGACCACCATCTATGTCACGCACGATCAAAAGGAAGCTCTCAGCATCGCCGATCGCATGGCCATCCTCGAGAATGGCGATTTCGCCCAGATCGGCACTCCCCAGGAAATTTACCGGGACCCCGTTTCCCGTTCGGTGGCCACCTTCATCGGGGAGTCCAACTTCCTCGCTGGCCGCATCATCGAACCGGCAAAGCGGCTCGGCTACTGGACCGTCGAGACCAATGCCGGTCCGTTCGAGGGACGCGTGACCAACCCGAACTGGAAACCCAAGTTCAACGACCGGGTCGCCCTCGCCATCCGCCCCGAATGCTTCCAAATGGTGGCCGAGAAACCCTCCTCGAATGCCATTCAGGGCAAGATCATCCGCTCCGCTTACCTCGGCGAACTCGTCCAATATTGGCTCGATGTCGATGGCCTGAATCTCCCGGTGCAAATCTCCTGCCTGAATCCCCGCCAGATCGAGTCCGTCAGTGACAAAGTCTATTTTGTGGAAACCCGCTCCGAAGATGTCAGCATCCTCAACAGCTGAGGAGCCCCCCCCGGATGGCGCCGCTCCCCCCCCCCGGGAACTTCCCGCCG
>QQNE01000045.1 GCA_003402735.1 Verrucomicrobiota bacterium | reverse complement strand
CTTTCCCGCAACTTCCGCGTTGCTCGTCGGTCACTGAGCTCGCTCAGCTCCCTCCTCGCGCCTTGAATTTGCAGAAAATCGCACGCCCCATAATGCACATTCTGCTTGGCGGGCTACACTAGCCCAAAGTGATGAGCAAGCTTCCGCGCCGGTTTTTGGTGGCCAGGCTAGCCCCGCGAAGCCCGCAACGCCTCGATCATGACCGAAACGCTCGATCTGCCCCTGAACTCGTTGCGGCTGATTCGGTAGGCAATGTCCCAGGGACCGGAGGGCAGATCATGATGGGCCGCGTTGAACCACATCGCGTCCAGCCTCACCCCGTTCTGTTGCAGGGCCAACTTCAAATGCTTCTCCTTGAGAACACGGGGCTCTTCCACGAGGCAAACCCCACGACTCATGAACAGCGGCGCTGAATTTCCCATGCCCATCGGGTGCACCATTTCGTAGCTGTCCAAGAGCCCAAGATTGATCTCATCCAGCGTCGCCACCAAATCGATATCGAGCCGCGGCGTGAAAAGCTCGGGTGCCGTATTCGCTTCCAGATAGGCGGAAAACCGCTCCCGGAACGCGTCGAGGTTCTCGCGGCGCAGGGTCAATCCCGCCGCCATGTCGTGACCGCCCCCATGCACCAGCAGGTCCCGGCAAGCATTCAACGCATCCACCAGGGAGACTCCGGGAATGCTGCGACCGCTTCCCTTGCCGATTCCTTCGCTGTCAAAGGCGATCACGAAGCTGGGCCGGTGAAATTCCTTGACCACCCGCGAAGCCACGATGCCGACCACGCCCGCATGCCACTCATCGCTCCCCAGGACGATCCCCCTGCCCAGATTTTCACCCAGGTCCTTCAACATGCTCACGGCCTCATCGCGGATGCGTTGTTCCAAGCCCTGGCGGTGGCGATTTTGCTGATCCAATTCCTCCGCCAAACGGCGCGCCTCGGCCGCATCCCCGGTCCTGAGCAGATCGAGCGCCACTTCTGCGGTGTCGAGCCGACCGGCGGCATTCAGGCGCGGACCCAGTTTGAACCCGATGTCGTAAGCATCCGGAGTTTGGCTCACCCCGGCTGCCTCACGGAGAGCCAAAACACCGGGATGCCGCGTCTTGGCAAGCTGTTGCAACCCCTTGCGCACCAAAATCCGGTTTTCATCCACCAACGGCACCAAGTCCGCCACCGTGCCCAGGGCCACGAGGTCCAGCCACTCCTTGAGATCCAGGCGATCGTTTCGGCGCCGCTTGAGCAAGGCGTGCCCCAATTTGAAGATGAGCCCGGCGGTGCAGAAATAATGAAACCCATCCCCAAGTTTCGGATTGACCACGGCCACCGCGGGGGGCAATGCGCCGGTATTGCTCTCGTGGTGATCGACGATGACCACATCGATTTCCCGCTGCTTGAGCAGTTCAACCTGCGAGATCGACGAGGTCCCGCAATCGACGGCGATGATCAGGTTGGGGGAGAAATCGGACAGGCAGCGCTCCAGACCGTGGTCGTTGAGACCATAACCATCCTCCATGCGATGCGGCAGAAATGTCTGCGCCTCGAGACCATAAGCCGAAAGAAACGCCTGGAGCAACGTCAGGGAGGTAACCCCATCGACGTCATAATCCCCATACAAAACCACCCTCTCCTTGCGATCGACCGCCAGCAGAATGCGATCCACAGCCGCTTCCATGTTCGGCAAGAGAAAGGGATCGCTCAGGTCTTGAAGGCGGGGATTCAGAAAGCGGGAGATCGCCTCGGATTCCGTGAACCCACGATGCAACAACAACTCCGCAACGAGTTTTCGGATCCCGAATTCCTCAACAATGGCCCCAACCTTGTTCGGGCAGGGAGTTTCCCGGACGATCCAATTCGCTTCCAACATAAGTGGTTCTGTAAGACGTGATTTTCTGCAACTTCAATGGCGGCATGAGGCAAGCTCGGGTCAACGAGACTTCCAAAACAACAGGTGCGATGCCAGGAAGTGAACTGTTTTGAGGAATCCGCTCACCTTGTCGAGTTCGGCTCCCCTCAGCATCTGCTCGAGTTTGGCGAACTCCCGCATCTCCGGCACCACCCGATACTTGCGCATCAGATCGAGGATTCGTGAGGTTGCGTCGCGCTCAACCGGAAGCGTCAGCAGGCTGTTGGCCCGGATGAAAATCCAGCAGGCCCCGAGGATGAACAGGCCCAACGGACGCGCCACCAGGATGGGAAGTACGGAGACGAGAAAGGAACCGAAACTTCCATAGTAAGCCAGCCCAATCACCGTCTGCCGCCACGGGAGCGAGCGATAGACAACCGCTTCCTGCAGGGCATGGCCAACCTCGTGCGCGGCCAGTCCCGCCGCGGCCAAGTTCACTCCGTGGTAATTCTGTGGAGCCAACCGGAGAATTCTGGCTCCAGGCACATAGTGATCCGTGATCAGGTGGCGGCTCTCGATCACCCTCACATCGTTGCGATCCGCCAATCGCAACAAGAGCCGCGCAAACTCCGCCCCACTCAGCCCAAGCGACAGATGGACCTTCCGCAGCGCAACGTCCTGACGGATGCGCACTTGGCGCAGCACTTCCCCGATGACTACCGACACCACAATCAGCAGCAGGCCAACTTTCAACAGCATCGCCCCACGATGCACGCCTTGCGGCTCTGTGTCATTCAAGAAGCTCCCGTTCTTCGGTTGAGCGGCACCGGGAATTCAGTCTACACTGTGATCATGCACCCCAGCCGTCGCCGTTTCCTTCAATCGACCACATCACTCCTGCTCTCAGCCCCACTCGCCACCGCCGCCGAACCGGCCGCGGCCACCCTCCAAGGCCGGATCTATCGCACCCTCAAAATCGGCATGGTCAAAGATGGAGCCACTCTCGCCGACAAGTTCCGCATCGCCAAAGAAGCAGGATTTCAGGGAATCGAACTCAGCCCACCCGGCCTGAACATCGAGGAAACCCTGGCCGCCATCGCATCGTCCGGTCTTCCGGTGGATGGCACCGTCTGCAACTCACACTGGAATATCCGCCACACCAGCCCGGACCCGGCCGTCCGGGCCAAGGCTCTCGAGCATCTCAAAGGCGCCCTGCACGAAACCAAGGCCGTCGGAGGCCACACCGTTCTCCTCGTCGTCGGACACGGCGACGATGGCCCGGAAGACGAAATCTGGCCGCGCTCCATCGCCAACATCGCCCAAGCCGTCCCGCTGGCCGCCGAACTGGGCGTCTCCATCGCCATCGAGAACGTCTGGAACCAGTTCCTTTACGACCACAAGAGCGGTCCCGAACAGAGCGCCGAAAAGTTTGTGCGTTACGTGGACGAATTCGCCTCTCCGTGGGTCGGGATGCAGTTCGATATCGGAAACCACTGGAAGTTCGGTCAGCCGGGAGAATGGATCCGGGCCCTGGGCAAACGAATCATCAAGCTCGATATCAAGGGATTCTCCCGCGCATCAGACAAGTTCGCCCCCATCGGGGAAGCCCCTGACGATCTCCCGTGGGCAGATGTCAGGGCTGCCCTTGTGGAGATCAATTTCCACGGATGGTGCGCCGCAGAAGTGAGCGGAGGCAACCTGACGGAACTGAAAAAGGTGGCCGACAGCATCAATCGGGTCCTGTCCCTGACCTGATCCCAGCGCCGTTCAGGGAGCGACGAGAAGGAGTTCCTCGAGACCTCGGTCCGCCGTGACCCCGACCACGATGTTCCCGTTGATCCCAATGGCCTGACCCAGCCCCCTTCCTCCGATCCCGGTAGGCTCCGGCGCGGTCCGCAAGGTGATCGAGCGGATGAGGTCCCGGGAGGTGGAGCCGGTCCGGTAAGCATCGCCCTTGCGCAGTCGCAACGAGGGCAGGCGCAACGCCTTGTTGGTGGTGTTGTCTCCCAACGTGGTGCGCCCTGCCCAAAGCACCTGATTGCTGCCGGCCGACACCCCGCGCAAACTCCCGACGATCGCGTAGTGACCATTCACCGGGTTCACGTCCACCGACTGAATCGAGGCCACCCGGGCGGCGGCCAAGCCCACACCAGGCGCCACGTCGTTCGTCCGCAACAGGGACAAAATTTTGTCGTCCCCTTGCAGGAGGAGCAGGGCGACGTTGTTGGTTGTGGTCACACCGGTCCCGCCCAACATCACATGAAAAACGGCTTGGTCACTCCCCACCGGCCAAACCCGGATGAAACGGGTCACGGTAAACCCATCTTTCGCCACGCCCTTTTGCAGCAGCTTTTTGCTCCCGTTCGAATTCCACACCCCTTCATTGATGGATGTCGATACGCCGCTCAAGGTCGCCCGAAACACAGTCCCGGTGCCCGCTTCCCCGACGGCCGGGAACGAGACGAATTTGCCCGGCGAGGCACTCCAGGCGTTCTCGTCCTGCAAGATGATTCTGCCCGTGCTTGTCGTGGTGGGATCCGTGAAAAACACCCCCTGCTTCGCGGTTCCCCCACCGGTGGGAAGAAGAGCCGCCGTGAACCGGATCAATCCCCCCTGTGCTGCAGAGGCGACTCCGTTGAATTGCCCGAAATTGCCCCCACCTCCGTAGGCGGCACCGCCCTCCCGAGGCGGCGTCAACGATTGGACTCCCCCGTTTGCATTCAACGGCAAGATCCCGCTATCGTTCAACGAAGTCACCACCGGCGCGATGGCACTCGTGCGCAAACTGTGCGACACCGTGACCAAGTCCGAGTCCATGCTCTGCAGGACCCCGACGAAGGAACTCGCGCTGGCACCTCCCAACTCTGTGATGGGACGTCCCGTTCGGCGCAGCAAACGCAGGTAGGTTCCGTCATCGCGCAGGATCGCCCGGTTGTTTGACGTCGTGATCCCCGGTCCGGCCACCACCGCCTGAAACACGCCGCCCTGCACGTTCTGGTGCACGATCGGTTCAAAGATCGAGACCACCCGGCTTCCCAACTGGTAGCCATCTCCGAGACCAGCCAAATCATCGCCCGCCTGGACCAGGAGATCACTCAACCCAATCCCAGCCAACGTCGAAAACATCGCAGACCCCCGCCCCGAAGTCGCCCCCGCACCGCTCAGGGAATATCCGTAAAGCGCCGTGGCGGCATCGCTCACCGCCGCCGAGGAAGGACGCAAAAAGGCGATATCGCTGGCCCCGGGAGCCGACTGCCCCCCCTTGGCGAGTGATGTGTAATACGGCCAATCTCCCGAAAACACATAGCCCGACCCGGAGTTGTCTTCCGTGCTGGCAGGGGTTGGGTTCCCGTTGATCCCGGTCGTTGAACTGTCTTCCTGAGGGGCCCCGGCGATCACGACATCCCCTGAGACACCCACCGCGTAGCCGAACTGAATCAGACCGGAAACCGCCGAAGGCAACAAACCTGTTTCCGCCGTCCAGGCCGAACCGACCCGATTGAAAACGTAGACAGATTCATCCGGACCTGCGTTCGGACGGGACCCGACCGCCGCCGTGAGTCCCGAGATCGCCACCGAAAATCCGAAACGTTTGTTGGCTGCCGGCGTGGGAGCTTTCAGGTATTCATTCTCAACCCACTGCGCCCCTTTGCGCTCAAACACATAGGCCGCGCCCGCCGCAGATTCGGAATTGTCTCCGGGGTCCGATCCATCCCCGGCTTCCGCCGGAGCCCCGATCATCGCCAAATCCCCTGACAGGGCCACGGACGTTCCAAACGCATCCCCGCCATCGCTGTTCGAAGCCTTCAGATACCCGTCCGCGCTCCAAACTGTTCCATCCCTCCGATAGACGTAAGCGGCCCCCGCATTCACCTTGGAGTTGTCCGCTCCATTGCCGTCCACCGTGGTGGCTCCACCCGCTTCCGCAGCGGCGCCGACCACAGCCCGGTCTCCCGAAATGGCGACCGCCCCACCAAACCGGTCGCCCGCCCCCGTATTGCTCGCCTTAATGTAAGCTTGCTGCGTCCAGACCGTGCCCGATCGGGTGAAAACATAGGCCGCCCCCGAACTCGCCGCGGTGTTGTCCGTCTGGCTGCCCCCCACCAGCGTCGCCCCACTATCCTCATCCGGCGCCCCGACCAGAATGCTGCTCCCGGAAATCGCAACAGACGTCCCGAATTGATCGCCCAAACCGACGTTCGACGCCCGCAAAATCGCCTGTTGTGTCCAGATCCAGCCGCTCCGGACAAACACATACGCTGCCCCGGTATCCCCCTGTTGCGGTGCCCCAACCACTGCGGTGCTGCCCGAGACCGCCACCGACGTCCCGAAAAGGGCGCCTGTCACCCCATCCGACGCCTTCAAATACGCCTGCTGCACCCACAGTTTGCCGGACCGGACGAAGACATAGGCGGCACCGGAATTCGCCGCGGTGTTGTCGGCACCATTCCCGTTCACCGTTTTGGCCCCGCCATCCTCCCCTGGAGCCCCGATCACCGCCACGTTCCCGTCGATCGCCACCGCCTTGCCAAATTCGTCCTGCGCTCCCGTATTGGAGGCTTTCAGGTAAGCCTGCTGGGCGATCGGATCGATGGTCACCGGATACCGAGCCTGGCCCTCCTCGATCTCCACCGCAAACCCATCGACTCCACCCACGAACCGGGCTTCCAGCCGACGCCCATCCGCGTCCCATGCCCTCAACCCAGAATAGGTCACGCGAGCAACCCCGCCCCCATCGGCAAATTGCACAGTGCCTCCGGCAACCACCGGATCCAGCCCGCCTCGCACCGCCAGTTCCAACCTCATGGGTCCCGACTCCCCGGCCCCATCCGGACGGCGTTGCAGGGTCCACCCTTGCTCCAAACCTCGCTCGTCATTCAAAAACCATTCCTCGAGAAATTCTCCCCGTTGGTAGGACAACCTCCCCTCCCCGGCCCGCCCACGGACCGCATTCGCGGCCACCTCCGAACCCGCAAACCCGAAGCGGCGCAACTCCAAACCCCACGTCCAATTCCCATCGTCCGGCGTCGCCACGAAACCACTTTCGTCAAAGCTGGCGCACCAACGCTGCGAAAGATTCCGCGCCACCAGCTCTCCGCTCTCACGAGAGACAAACGCATGACGGGCCGCCAAATACGCCCCTCGCAACGTCTCCCTCCCCACTCCCTGCACCGGGCTCAAACCGGAAACTTCCGGTTCTTCTCCAGTCGTGAGACAATTGACGCCGCCAGACAACCAAGCGAGCGCACAAAGAGCAATTAGGGGGGACGCGACGGTCTTCATTTCCTTTACAGCCCCTATTTGATCGGTTGCGTGGGACCAAGTCAAGGAATACAGGCGCGACCTTGATATATCTGGTGGCGCAAAGGCGGCGCCCTTGCCTCTCTCTCCTCCAGCCGCCCCCGATCCGACGGAGCCGAACCTCGCGACGTGCCCTCCAAATCCTTTGAGCGCGACATCCCGGAGGATTTCAACAGCCCCCAAAAAACCAGAAAGCACTTCCGCAAAGGACTTTTTTCTGTTATGTGACAAAAACGTCACGTAAAATCACTATGCAAACGTGAAAAGTTTCTTCAGGACTCAACCATCCGCCTCCATCATCTGCTGCGCGGTTTCTCTGGTCCTTCTCGGCACCCAGACCACTCCGGCCGAGATCGTGGTCCAGGTCTATCCTGAGATTCATTACCTCCCCACCGATCAAATCCGAAGCGAGTCAGGCCTCGGAATGACGAGGTGGCAACAAGCCGTCCAACAACTCCCCGCCACTCGTTCCCCGTCCGCTTTCCCCGGACAAAGACCGACCAGCCTCCCACGCCGCCAGTTGAAGATCGCCTACGTCTACGTCGCGGTCCCTTCCCCGTCCCACACCGCCGGCCAAGGCAGCAACGCCCAGACCGGTGCCATCACCTCAGAGTCCCAGGCCGATGCCACCAGGCACGAGCTTTGGCACATCGAAGTGGCCCGCGCCGCCGCCATCAAGGCCAACGAACTGGAGACAAGACTGATCTCCATGCTCCCTTCCAGAAACCTGCAGAGCGATGCCCAATCCCAGACCGAAATCCTGACGCGCATCGAACAAACCGTGGCCAGACGCTACCACGCCCTCCGCGACAAATACAACGCCAAGCTCCACACGATCAGTTCCGCCTGCGTCATCCACGGAGTCTGGCGCGACAACCCATCGGACGAGCTCGGGCCAGCCGTCGGCGCACTCCTGGCACAACTCCGTTCCGAACCGATCGAAGAGGAAGAGCCAAAGATTGCTCACGCCTCACCGGGGATCTAACCTGCATGCCTCAAGCTCTCGCTGCTGCGGCTTGCCCGATGGCATTCCTGCTGCGTTCCGCTCGAATTCCAGGATTCACGGAATGTCGGCCTACCGCTCCCCCTGGAATCCTTCGCGCACTTGGCAGGCATTGCCCTTTGGCGGCGCCTCGCGACGCGATCCTTGAGAAATGCGGGCTATGGCCTGCTCTGTTCCCTGGTCCAGGAAGCGGGAGGCATCGGCAATGCGGATAACCAAGCCCTCTTGACCGGATCCTTCGGCCCGCTCGGCGGAGTCGGCAACGCCCTATCACCGCCCGGCTTGGTGTTGGGCAAAGGGCAACGCTTCGGCTCCCAGCGGATCGTTTGTCAGGTTCAATTCAGCAACACGGACAAAGAGGTCATCTCCCTCCGCTGCAACCCGTGAGCCGATTTTTCGTCGGCCCCCACCCACCACGATCGTTGCGGCCGGGTCTCTTGGGAAGCCCCCTCAGGCGGGTGAGCCTCCTGCAGCAACAACCTTGCGGCGCGGCGGTGGCTGGATAGGTTGGGCCGCGGATCATGCGCAATGCGACACCGCTCAAGCCTCTGCACCGTCCGGTTCGCTCCGGAGACGCCGTTCGGGAATGGGAAGAACTTCGGGCGACCTGGTTGGATTCGCTGGATCATACGAAGGGATTCGCCAAGCTCTTCGACTGCATCCCCGGGGTTCACTTCTTCGCGAAGAATCGTGAAGGTCATGTGATGTTCGCCAGCCAAAGCCTTCTGGAGCGATATTCGATGAGCGACGAGTCGGAGATCCTGGGACGGACCGACTTCGACCTGAACCCGGGCAGCATGGCCCAGGCTTATGTCACGGACGACAGGCTGATCCTTTCTGGAACAGCGGCCGTGCTGGAGAGAATCGAACTCTGGTGGGATCGCCAAGGGCTTCCCGACTGGTTTCTGGTGACCAAACTCGCGTTGCGGGATCGTGCCGGAGCGATCCAGGGAGTCATGGGACTGCTCCGCCGTCCCGACGAGGCGGAGCGCCGGCTGCCCACCTTCCAAACCGTGGCCGAAGCGGTGTCCATCATCCGGGGAGACTTTGCCAAGCCATTGCGCATCGCGGAGGTGGCCTCCGCCTGCGGACAATCCCTGCGCCAGTTGCAACGGCGTTTCCAGGATGTGTTTGGGATCACCCCCCAGGAATTCCTGATCCGCACCCGCGTCCTCGCGGCCGCCAGGCTCCTGGAACAGAGCAGCCTCAGTTCCGCAGAAATCGCCAGCCAATGCGGATTTCCCGACCAGAGCCGTTTCGCGCAGCATTTCAAAAAGCGGATCGGCTTTTCGCCACTGGGCTACCGCGGCCGCTCGGGAACTTGACCCCATCCACCCGCGAGGACCTCACGCGGCCTTTTCGCGGTCCTGGTGAATCCGCTGCAGATGACGCAAATGTTCGTCGTGCGACAGAAACCACCCTCGCAAGGGGGGGATGCCCTTGCTCCACGGCGTCCCCAACCGGCTTTTTCCCAATGCGGCATCAACCCCGCAGATTCAAACCAACAGATTGAGCATCCCGATCACGGTCACAAAGGCCAGGTAGGCTCCGGTCACGGTGAAGCAGACCCTGCGACCGCTCGAGGGGACGACGACAACGCTCCCGCGCAGTTCCCCGGTTTGATCGACCCGAGTGCCCTGGACGACAATCCCGATCACGACGAGGATGTAGAGATACGACGCGAGATAGACTTGATCCAGCAAGGTGAGATACGCCACCTCCGGCAGACCGGAGAGCATGGTGAACTGCATGGCCACCAAAGTGAGCAAAGCCGTGATTGCCAACCCGATGCGGGCCTCGACGTGACATGGATCCAGCAGGAGGGCGAAGGCCGCCGAGAGGATGATGAGGATCACTGGAACAAAGGTTTTGAGAAGCCCGGAGATGGGAGGACGCGAGATCGGGATCCGGAACTCCGCCCGTGAATACGGCTCGATCTCCGGTTCCGAAAGGTCGCCAAACGCAGTGGGATAAGGCTTGTTGCGAATCGCAACGGTGGCTTTCCCGAGCTTGTAGCCCGGCAGTCGGATTTCCCCGTTTACCGTCATTGGCTCCCGATCTGGCACATACACCAATTGTGGCGCCGTCATGGTGGTGTCCTCAACAGTGACGGTGAGCAGTTGTCGATCAAACGGATAGTCATGAAGGGGAAACTTGGCGCTGAAGAGTCCCTGATGCCGGACAATCTGATAGAGAGAACCGTCCGGTTGCGGGACCGGTTTCTCGTAGAGCACAGTGCGGACGTGCGCTTCCGGATCAAAGGTGTTCATGAATTCGAACTGGGAGACAGGGTCAATCTGCGGATCTTTCCAGCGGAACCAGAGATAGAGATCGACGGCGTAGGAATACGTGGTGAGATCGACCGTCTGGATGTCATTCACATACATCCCGATCGTGACTTGGTGAGGCTGGTCCGCAAGGGAGACCCCGGCCATGACCAAGGCACAAAGAGCTGCGGAAAATGGAACGGGCGAGATGCGGAAGGTCATCGAGTGCGCCTGTGAGGGTGGCACGAACCTTGGCAGGACGCAACCCGGCTTGGGACTGAAATCGTGAACCCGTCAGCGGGACGAAGCCGCAGCGGTGAGCCCCGCTTGGGGCGGAGGAAAGGCCACTTCGAGCTTGTTGATGCCCATGGCCCAGACCTGCAGATTTCCCGCCTCGTCCCCGGTGACGAGCCACTTGCCGTCCTGACTGGCCACCGCCACATGGAGAAATTCGGTCCCCTGGCCGATGACGGCAGCATCCAGTTTGACGGAACGATCCCCGCTGACGGCGATCACTTGTTCCGTCGCCGGCGTGAGGAAATCCGCGGAAGTCACTTCCCGGCTCCACCCGGTCACGGAGCGGATGATTTCCCCGGTTTCCGCATTCCAGAACTTGGTCTGGAGATCGGCTCCCGCCGAAACAATCGTCCGGCCGTCGTGACTCCAATCGACATCCAGCACCTGGCCCGTGTGGCCCTCCAGGGAACGAATCGGTTCGACGGAGTCGGCGCGGAAAATCTTGGCCAAGCCATCGGTGGAAGAGGTGACGAAGCGCGAGTCGTCCGGGGCCAGGGCAATGGCGGTGATGGTATCCCGATGCGCCTTGTCGTTGCGAGCCACTTCCTTGCCGGTATCGATCTGCCAGAGTTGGACGATCCCCGAACGGGAGGGTTCACCGGTGCCGGTGATCAACTGCTTTCCGCCGGAGGCAAAGGCGAGGGCGCTGACCCGGTCCTTGAGGAGGTCGGCCGATTTGCCATCGCCGATCCGCCCGGCCAACTGCCACGGCTTGTCCAGGCGCCAGGTGAATGTCCCCAGCTCGCGATGGGTGGAATGCAGTCCCGCGGAATCGCTGGACAAGGCGATCAGGCCGGGAGGAGAGACAAAGGACTCGAGATGGCGGCCATCCTTGGCGAGGTAGAGATGAATGACCCCGCCTGCCAGGCCCACAGCCAGTGTGGTGCCGTCCGGGTTGAACACGGCGGCCCCCGGGACGCTGGCGGGATCGGGCTTGCCCTTTTGCGCTTCCAACTCTTTGCGGCGCTCCGCAAAGCTCTTGAGAGCCGCCTCAGCCTCCGCGTGACGGGACCGTTCCAGGGTGAGCCGCGCCAATCCCTCCCCGGACAAACGAGCGCCGGTCTCCCGGTTGCGCATGGTCAACTCCACCGCCCGCACGGCTTCAGCCTGTTGAGCCTGGGCCGCGCTGATCTTGGTCCGCAACGCGGCGAGCCGCCCATCCGCGGCCTTGCGCTCCGGACTGGCCTCCGCCAAAAGCCGAGCCTCGGCGCTGAGCCGCTGCTCCTCGCCGCGCAGGGACTCCATCTCCCGGGCGCGCAAACTGACGGTGGCACGAGCCGCGGGCAAAGCGGTCGCCGCCTGATTCGCCGCATCCTCCTCTTTCTTGACCGCTTCCTGCAGCTTCGGAATCGCCGCCAGATGCAACGCGGCCAATCTTTTGGCCATGGCCTCCTCGCGCCCCAGATCATCCAACTGCCGATCGATCTCCGGCCGCGTGTTCAGTTCCGCCAAGATCTTGCCGGTGGCGCTGTCGACCAGGACCGGAGCCTTCCCCGATTCCAGCCGGACGAGCCGGGTGCCGTCGGCGGACTTGGTCTCCAAGACGGGAGGCGTCCCGGCTGGTTTGCCGGGGGTGACGGCGACCGGCACCCAAGCGGGGCGACGCCAGAGCTTCACCTCGCGAAATCCGCCGGAGGCCAAGGTTCCATCGGGGCCGAAAGCGAGGCTTTGCACCACATCGAGGTGGCTTTTCCCGCTGGCGTCGGGATCGGAAAGCTCGGCGCAGAGTTGACGCGCCGGGAGATCATAAATCTGGATGGTTTGACCCCGGCCGCAGGCGATGAAGCGGTTGTCCGGAGAAATGGCCACCGCGTAGATGGCGGGGCGGCGGATCGTCTCCCAGTGGCTTGGAGCGGAAGCCATGGAACTCGAGGAGCCCTTGGCCCCTTGATCAATCCACAACTTGAGGAGAGCGAGTTGCTCCGGGGTGAGGTTCACGGCCCGGGAGGCATTTCCGGCGGGCGGCATCACCGGGTCCTCGAGGTGGGCCGAAGTCAGAAACAGCAGACTCTCGGCAGACTTGCCGGCCACGACGGACGGGCCGCTGTCTCCGCCCTTGAGGATGGTTTCGGGCGACTCCAAAACGAGACCGGCTTTGGCCTTGGTCTGGTTGTGGCAGGCCAGGCAATTCTTTCGCAGAGCGGGAAAGACCTCGGCGGCAAAGTCCACCGGAGTCTCCCGCTGGATTGTGGCTATGGGCAACGGCGCAGCCACGGTCTGGGCCACCAGGGCCAGGGCAAAAACGGGGGAAGCGAAAGACAACGTTCTCACGGCTTTTTCTTGGCTGGGTCAAAGAGGGTGAATTCCACCGGGGCGGAACTCACCGTGAAAGGAAAATCGCGCTCCTTGGCCCGTTCCTTGGCCGCGGCCAGCAACCGATCCAACTCCGCCCGGGCAGCGGCTCCGGCCTTTTGCGCCGCTGCGTCTTTGGCATCGATCTTGGCAATCGCGGCATCCTGAAACGTTTTCCATCGCTCCAGTTGGGCAACCCGCTCCAGCTGCGAACGATAGCCCGGAGCGGTGGCGGAGGCCTGGAACACCACTGTGCCGGTCCCTTCCGTGGGCCGATTCACATTGTCCTGGCGGAAGGGAACCTTCAAGACGCCCGCGGAATCCTTCTCCGCAATCGTCAACGCGGGGGGCTTGATGAAGCCGGGCAGACCGATCGGGGTCACCGTGATCGGGCCCTTGACGGCTCCCTTGCGCAACACCTGAACCTTGAACGTGAGTTCCTTGTTCAACTCGACCTGAGTCGCTTCGGGCACGACTTCGAGGGCAAACCGGGGGACCTCGGCCGCACAAACCGCCAGGACGATCCCCGAAGTGAGGCGGGAAGCCACCTTTTCCTTGGTCAGATCCGCCGCACCGCGTTTCAAGGTCGCTCCCAAGGCGGAACTGGCAACGCCCGCGCATTCACCGACGATTTCAATCCTGCCCTGCCACGGGGCAGCCTCCGGCCCCGCCTCGAACACGATCCGCCCCTCCGTGGACTGCGGCCAGATCACGCCGGTGAAGGCTTTGACCCCGGGAGGCAAATTCTTGGCGGAGAGCCTGACGGGGCCGGCCAGCCCGCCCCTGCGAACCGCAATGACTCGGACCGATGCCCGGTGACCGGGAGCCAGAACCACCGCTCCAGGGTAAGCCTGGTTCAGGGCGAGATGCTGACGCTCCTCAGCCGCAAAGAGAGAAAGTCCAGGCACCGCCGGACCGATCCGCAGCCGATAGCCCTGTGAGGGACCGTAGTCGTCGCCCAGGTTGCGCAATTCAACTTGGTAGAGACCGTCCGCAGCGGCCTTGAAGATCGCGCCGGGGTCCCGAATTCGGGTATCGAGCCCGCCAACACTGGTGGGGAAGAGATCGTCCGACTCGGCGATTCCCTCCACAACCTCTTTCCCATCCTTGACGACGACCCGCTGCACGGCCAGGGCCAAATCGGTGTCCATCCCTTGTTGATAGGAACAGGCCGCCACCTCGTAGGTTTCCCCGGCCTTCGCGGAAAACCGATAGACATCGACGTTTCCCGGAAAATCGATGCGTCCGCTGACCTCCACCGGAACCGGAAGCGGTCTACCGTCCGCAGCCGATGCCTCGAGCCTGACCACATTCTCCGCGACGCCGATGGTCGCCATCCCACCCCATGGCAACGCCACGAAGGTCCGGCGCGCGACCGAGTGCCCAGGCTTCAAACCGCTCAAGACCGGAGACGGATCTCCCACGACGACTGGGGTCAGGGCTACGGATTCCCACCGCCCATCGCTCCACGGTTTTCCAGCCGGAAGATTCCGCCCGATCAACGTCAGACTGGAGGTCGCGCCGGCCCCCATGGCCAAAGGCTCCAAAGCATCGACCCTCGGAGCCTTGGAAACCACCAACCGATAAAAGAAATCATTGCCTCCGCGGTAAAGCAGGTCGTGGACGGCCACGAGGTAATCACCATCGGTTTCGGCCCGGAAATCGACCAGGGGATCCCGCTCCCCGTTTCCGCGGGCTGCGGCCAATTCACGGCCCGATGCATCCAAGACAGCGACGCGGGGATCCGCCCGGGAATCGAGCGTCAAGGCGGAGAGACAGAGACTCACCCGATCCCCCGACCGCAGCGTGATCCGGTGGTAATTGCTCTGCTGAGGCGTGAGGCGCCCGTTGATCGTCTGCTCCAATTGAATGGGGAACGGGTTTGCCAAGGCAAGGTGAGGTGCGCCCGGATGCGTCCCCTCCTCCTGGGCACTGGCCGGGCCGACGGCGAAAACGCGGCTCGTGGAGAGTCCGTTGGTTCCGGACGCCCGCACCTCATAAAGACCCGGGGGTATGTCCGGCCGGACGCTCACCTGGAACTTAAGGCCGTCCGGACGGGGCTCCGGCCAAAACGAATCGGCGGGCAAGAGGACAGGATTCGCGGTGATGCCAGGATGCGCAAACGTCAACGAATGCGCCCCGTCCAGGTCCGTGCCGGTGATTTGCACCACGATCTTGGTCCCCGCCCGACCACCGCACGGAAACACCGTCTCCAGGGTGGGAGTCGCCAGCTGCCCGAGAGCAGTGGAACCAAGCAAGACGGTCAGGCTGAACGCGATCCGGTTCATCATCTTCACGGTCAATGGTTGAAGAGGAATTCCTTGGTGTTGATCAATGCCCAGAGCATGTCCTCGAACGCGATCTGGTCGGCCTTGACCCTGGCCTCACCTGCGGCGGCGGTCCCCCGTTTCCGCGCCAGATGTCCCAAGGCCGCCTCCAATTCCTTCGGCTCCGGACCACGTCCGACCGCGGCCAGATACAGATCGGAAATCTTGGACTGATCGGGGGCCGACAGCGCGGCCAAACGGGCGGCCCGTCCCTGGGGATGGGCAAGTTTGCCCTGCAACGTGGGCGAATTGATCAGGTGCAAACTCTGCGCCAAGTTGGCGTCTGCGGTCCGCTCGCATTCGCAGGCGCTCTCCATGGCCGGTCGTCCAAAGACGCTGAGGAAATACACTTCCTTGTTGTAGCTGTCGTCCGGCAGAGCAATCGCCCGCGTGCCTTTTTCCTGCCCCCCGAAGCTCTCTTCCGTCTCCGCCACCATGTTGATGGAATCCAGCAGCACCTCCGCAGGAAGGCGACGCGGATAGAACCGGGAGTAGTTTTGCCGATCCGTCAAGTTGTAGGAGTTCGGCTCCGCACTCAGCTGGTAGGTGTTGCTGGAGACAATCAGTCGCATCAGCTCGCGCAGGTCGTAGCCACTCACCGTGAAATAGGTGGCCAAGGCATCGAGCAACTCCGGGTGAGTGGCCGGGTTCGTCACCCGCATGTCATCCTCCGGCTCGACCAAGCCGCGCCCGAAGAAATGCTTCCAATACCGATTCACCAGCATTCGGGCAAAGAAGGGATTCTCGCGATCGCTCATCCAGTCCGCCAAGGCGAACCGGGGATCTCGCTCGGGCGCAATTTGCAGCGCCTCACTGCCGAGCGGAGCCGGGGGCAGCGCTTTCCCGGTGCGGGGATTGGCCATGGTCGCGGCTTTGCGCTGATGAAAGACGATGGTTTCCCCGGGCCCATCCGCCGCCTTGGTGCCGAGCGTAGAGAAAAAGGCAGCGAAACTGTAATAATCATCTTGGCTCCATTTTTCGTAGGGATGATGGTGGCATTGCGCGCATTGGACACGGACCCCAAGAAAGATCTGGGCGATGTCCTGCATCCGATCTTTCTGATCCGGCACGGCGCGATACCACGCGGTGGCGGGACTCTGGCCCAAATCACCGGAAGCGGTGAGAAGTTCGGTGACCATTCGATCAAACGGCAGGTTTTCCGCCAAGCTGCGCCGGATCCAATCGTGGAAGGCGTAGGTCCCGAAGGCGTATTCGGGCTTGGCCCGTTTGTTGCGGAGGATCGCGGTCCATTTGCCGGCAAACCACTCGGCGCAATCATCGGAAACGAGCAAGGCATCGATGCGCCGGGCGCGCTTGTCTGGAGAAGGATCCTTCAGGAAGGACTCGATCTCAGATTTGGAGGGAAGACGCCCCGCCAAATCCAGCGTGACACGGCGCAGGAACGCGGCGTCCCCGGTCCGCTCCGAAGGCGGGAGCCCGAGGAGCTTCAATTTCCGCTGAACCAGGTCGTCGATGAAATTGGCCGCAACCATCGCCGGAACGGGAGCGCCCAGGGGAAGATCCGCCACGAAGACATCCACCTTTTCCTGGAAACGCACCATGATGGAGGTGCTGCCGGGCAGTTCTTTGAAGGTCACCAAACCGTCCTCGGCCACCTCGGCCATTTCCTCCTGGTTCGCCTCATACTGCACC
Organism: Verrucomicrobiota bacterium; assembly: GCA_003402735.1. Taxonomy (GTDB): domain Bacteria; phylum Verrucomicrobiota; class Verrucomicrobiia; order Verrucomicrobiales; family DEV007; genus V1-115. Next base: position 16,053 of record QQNE01000045.1, on the reverse strand, counting down.
GCGCGGGTGATGTCGCGCGTGGTCCCATCCGAATAATGCGCGGTGACGGAAAGCTGCTGCCGAGCTCCCGGGGCGGCCACGCGCTGCTTCGGGAAGACCTCGATTCGCTGGATCGAGGGGTCGGTCTCCCGACCGTAGGGCATACCCTGACGGATCCAACGCACCAGAAACTGAAAATCGTGGCTTTCGGGATCCATCCGTGCCCCGCCACCGTGCGGCGTTTCACCGGTCGCCTTGGTGAGCAAAAGGCTCCGCTCCGGCACGGCCGGGAAGATGCGGCGCCCCCGGGACTCCCGGGTCAGGTAATCGAAATCATTCCACGGCTCATAGCCGAGGAGCGACAATCGGAACCCGTTCTGCCCCCCCGACTTCCCGTGACAACCGCCGCCGTTGCAACCGTAACGGGTGAGGATGGGAACCACATCGTTGGTGAAATTGATCGGCTGCGGCTCGGCGCTCTGCTGCACACGGACCCGAATGGAACCGATGCTTCCGTCCGAGTGGGAAACGGACACGGTGGCTTGGCCATCGGCCACGGGTTTGAGGAACCCACCTCCGTCAAAGGCAACCACGCCCCCGGGACTAACCGACCACTGCACGTCGTGCGTCACATCGCGGGATGGGCCCGAGGTCACCACGAGTTGCTGACGCGCATCGGGACCAATGAGGACGACGGCGTCTTCACTGCCGGAGCGACCGCGAACGGACAAGTTGGAACCGGCCACCGCAGTGGCAGCTCCCAGCAAAAGAGATATCGGGATCAGTTTCAGGTGCATGGCAAAATCTCCGGAATGACGGAACCGAACGGAAGGATCGGCATCGGACGACCCAGCTGATCGGAAGTGCTCTCGTGGGGATCGATCCCGAGATGACGGTAAACCGTGGCCCAGAGATCATTGGGCGTGAGCAGACGATCCACCGGATGCTCGCCTTTCGCGTTGGTGGCGCCGACGACTTGGCCGGTCCGCATCCCTCCCCCGCTGACCAGCATCGACATCGAACTCGGCCAGTGATCACGCCCCGGCTGCATCACACCGGTCTGACTGCCCCGCTGCGCATTCATCTTCGGGGTGCGGCCAAACTCTCCGGTACAAATCAGCAAGGTGTTCCGGTCCAAGCCGCGGGCGCAAAGATCCTCGATCAGCGCCGTGAGCGCCTGGTCATAACTGGGCAGACGCCAGCGAAGATCGTCGTTGATATCGCAATTCACCGCGTGGGAATCCCAGTTGTAGGTGCAGTTCTTGGGCATCTCCCGGTGGGGTTGCTCCCAGACCATCGTGACAAAACGACACCCGGCCTCCACCAAGCGACGCGCCAACAAGCCCCGTTGCCCGAAGCGGGTCATTCCGTAACGCTCCCGCACCGGCTGCGGTTCCTTGGAGAGATCAAACGCCGCCCGCACCGCCGGACTGGTGAGAATGGTCACGGCCTCCTGATGAAATTCATCCATCGCCACCATGGATCCCGCTTGATCGAGCCCTCTCCGCAATCGGTCGAAACCCTGGAGCAAGGCCAATCGGTCATCGAGCCGGTCCGCCAATTCCGGCGCCAAACTGAGATTCTGCACCTGGAAATCGGAAAGGCTCGGATCTCCGTGAAAAAGAAACGGCGTCCGACTCTGGCCCAACCATGCCGAACCGAGACTGAAGATATCGATCCCGTGACGACCGGTATCGGTGCCAATCACCACATTGGGAACACCGTCCGCATTGAGGCCGCCCAGCCGATCCATCACAATGGAAGTCACCGCCGGGGCATCGTTGACAAAACCGGTGGGAGCAGCTGGGACCCGCCCCGTCATGAACCGCTTGTGCCCACCCCCGTGATCTGCGAACTCATGGTGACAGGAACGGATCAGGGTGAACTTGTCGGCAATTTTCGCGTGCCGCGGCAACAGTTCTCCCACTTCCAACCCGGGCACATTCGTCCGAATGGGGCGGAAAACACCGCGATACTCGCTGGGGGCATCCGGCTTGAGATCATACATCTCCATGTGAGGAGGACCTCCCGGGAGCCAGATGAAAATCACGTTGGTGTCCCGTGCGCCCCCACTCTGCGCCTTGGCCTGCAGGAATTGCGGTAGCCCGATCCCAGCCAAGCTCAGGGAACCGATTTCGAGAAAGGACCGCCGACGCATCGGCCCCGAACAGAATGGGCTTCGCAGGTTCATGTCAGCCGACCAGTTCACGCATCGGGGCATACGGCGCATCGACCAGATACTGGGGCCGGCCCGTCATGTCCTCGAACGTCACCTTGCGCCCGTCGATCCCCAGGTTGTGGTAGAGCGTCGAGAAGATTTCTTGAAAGTGAACCGGACGCTCCACGGCCTCCCCGCCCAACCGATCGGTGGCCCCGATCACCTGACCGGTCCGCATCCCGCCCCCGGCGAGCAGGGCGCAAGAAACCCGGGGCCAGTGATCGCGTCCGCCCTTTGCGTTGATGATCGGCGTCCGGCCGAACTCGCCCCAAACCACCACCGAGACATCGCGGTCCAGCCCCCGATCGTGGAGATCCCCCACCAAGGCGCTCAGCCCCTGATCCAGCAGCGGAAACTCCTCGCGCCCCTGACGGAAGTTGTCGAAGTGCCAATCCCACCGACTGAAACTCAGGGTGACGACCCGGGCCCCGGCTTCAACCAAACGCCGAGCCATCAAAAACTGATCGAGCCGACGCCAACTGCCGTCGTCCTTCAACGCTTCACTGCCGCGCCCATACCGCGCAATCGTGGCGGGAGTCTCCTTGGTGATGTCGAGCGCATCGGCAAGCTGGCTCGAGGTCAACACCCCAAACGCTTGCTGATGAAACGCATCCATTCCTTCCACCACGCCGGAAGCATCAAACTCGTGCCGGAACCGATCGAAGCTGGCCAGCAACTCCTTGCGATCGCGAAGCCGCTCCAAACTGACCCCCTTGAGCACCAAGTCCTGCTGACCACCGCCCCGAAACGGTTGGAAGGCCGCGTAAGCCGCGCCCAAAAATCCCGCCTGCCCCGGATCACTCCACGGCTCATGACCGGTCTTCGGAGACAACCCGAGAAAGGGCGGCACCGCCTGAGAAGCTCCTCCCTCAAGTTTGGCGATCGCCGCCCCAATGCTGGGCCAGCCACCGGGAGGCGCCCCGCGCATCGGCTTACCCGTCAAACACTGCTGGGCATCGTGCCGACCATCCGCCCCCACCACCGAACGGACCACGGAGAATTTGTCCATCATCTGGGCCATCCTCGGAAACTCCTCGCAGATTCGAAGACCCGGGACATTGGTCGGGATGGAGGAAAACTCCCCACGAATCTCCCTGGGCGCATCCGGCTTGAGATCAAACATGTCCTGGTGAGGCGGACCGCCCGGCAGGAAAATCATGATGAGGGCCTTGTGACCGCGCCTTCCTGCCCCGGAAGATTGCTCCGCCTCAAGCAGACCAGGCAGACCCAGTCCCGCGGCACCGAAACCTCCGATCCGGAGGAAATTGCGCCGGGAACGGCCGTCACAGAACACGGAGGAATCGTTGGATTGGATTCGTAGCATTGGGGGTCGATACTCCTTCCAGCACCGCACACCGGGTTCGTTTTCGATTTCTTGCAACGCGGGTGACCTTTTGCGAGCGAGTCGAAGCCGAAATCGCCCCCAGAACCCGACTCAACCGAATGGGATCGGCGCCCCGTGATACACAAAATTGGGACGATCCACCCGGTCCCTCCAGACAATCTCCCGGGGCAAACCCAGCGCCTCATAAATGGTGGCGGCGAAATTCTCCGGCTTTTGCGGATCGCGATCCGGGTAGGCCCCGATTTTGTCGCTGGCCCCGACAACCTGTCCACCTGGAATCCCTCCGCCCGCCAACAACACCGATTGGACGCCGCCCCAGTGATCTCGACCCGGCAACGCCTTGGGCGAAAGCCGGGAAGTCTTCGGGGTCCGACCGAACTCACCCGCCATCACGACCAACGTCGTGTCGAGCAATCTGCGCTCTTGCAGATCGATCAGCAAGGCGGAAACCGCCCGATCCATCGGCGGCAACAGGAAGTTCTTGAGATTCGGAAAGATCGCCTGGTGATTGTCCCAACACTCGTTGTTTCCCAGGTTCACCTGAATCATGCTCACACCGGCTTCCACCAGTTGGCGAGCCAAAAGCAGGGACCAGCCAAAGGCATTCCGCCCGTAGAGATCCTGCGTCCGGAGATCCGCCGCGTGGACATCAAACGCCGCCTTGGTGCGGGGATCAAACAAGAGATCCATCGCCATGGCCTGGTTCCGGCTCACCCCCTCGGTCTCGGCCACCTTTTCCAAAAAGGCCTGCTGACGATTGAGATGCCGCAGCAGCTCGCCCCGCTCGCGCAGCCTCGCAAAGTCCAACCCTTCCGGCAGAGTGAAACTTGGGACATCAAAGACCTTGGCCGCACCATCCTGACGACCTTTCTCGTGATGAAACAGATAGTCCGGATAGGCCCCATAACTGGCCGGATTGTATCCCGAACATTCGAGAAAAAACGGATTGTAGGCCGCGCCCATCTGACCGGCAAACTGACCGGGAAGGGTCCGCCCTGTCCGATGCACCATTTTTTCGGGCAGAACAATGGCCGGCGGCAGATTGTTGCGGGATTCGAGCAATTGCGTGGCGATCGCGGCCAGCGACGGATGATCCCCGTCCTTGGACTGACCAGGATCGAACCCGGGCGGCATGTCCGAGCGCCCCGTCAACATCACATGATGCCCCTGAGAATGCTCGTTGAACGGATGCGTCAAGGACCGACAAACCGACCAGAGATGACTGCACTTGGCCAACTCCGGCATGTGCTCACAGATCTGCAAACCTGGAGTGCGCGTTGCGATGGGGCGGAATTCACCACGGATCTCCGCCGGCGCATCCGGCTTCATATCGAACGAATCATGCTGGGACAGACCTCCGGAAAGGAAGATGTAGATCACCGACTTGGCCGCCGTCCGCTTCTCCGGCTTCGGTTCTGCGGCCAAACCCCGCAAGAGAGACACATGATGCATGCCCAACCCCAGAAGACCAATGCCCCCGGCTTGCAAACAGGAGCGACGGGGAACCAACGGGTGATGGAAGGATCTCACTGGTTTCATCGGATCAACCCCATCCACGAACAATCGATGGCGTTTCTTTCCAGATCCGACCCGACGCACTCCACACGCGCCCCCTCCACTTTCGAGAAATCATCAAATTTTCATAATTTTAATATTTTTAGAAACAATGAATGACAAACATTGCAGAAATTCTCTTTACAGTCTTTTGTTATCGAATTATGGAAAATTCTCTTTTTGATTCTTAATTTTAATAATTTAAAGCGATGGCCAGTCTGGTCATGGCGGAATGGACACTTGATGAACCAAATCTCCTCCTCTCCTCTTCCCATGCGATCCAACTTCTTCCGCGCCATCTTCCTTGCCCTCGCTTTGCTGCCCGCAACTTCTGGCCTCGCCCAAACCTACAAAATCAACGCCGGAGGCACCGCCGTCAGCCCGTTTTCAGCCGACGTGAAATTCGGCGGCGGGTCAACCACGTATTCAACGACCGAGCCCATCACGGGCAACGGCTCGTATCCGATGTCGATCTACCAGACGGAGCGGTCCGGGAATTTCACCTACACGCTGGATGGGTTTCCCGCCAACGCCCCCTGTGAACTCCGGCTCCACTTCGCAGAAATCTACTGGGCCGAGACCGGCAAACGGCTCTTCAGCGTGGATCTCAACGGAAAGGCTATCCTCTCCGGATACGATATTGTGGCCAAGGCGGGAGGAAAGAACAAGGCGATCGTGGAAACCTTTCTGGCCAATGCGAATGCCAGCGGCCAATTGTTGCTCAGCTTCAACACGGAAGTGGACAACGCCAAGATCAGCGCCATCGAGGCCAAGGTCCTGTTCACCGGACCATACACGGCAAAGACCAAGATCCAATCCGGCATGGGCGCTGCCGGAGCGGTCGGACCTTACCTGAACGGAAAACTTCCCTCCCTGAACCCCACGCAAAGCTCCGCGTCCGGCGGGTGGGACGTGGTCAATGCGTTCCCTGGCCTCGCGGGCCAGTTGCCCAATGTGATGAGCATTTACGCGATCCCCAACACCACCCCGCAGAAGCTCATCGCCAGGCTTCGAGGGGGACAAATGAAGATCTTTGACGAAAATCCCGCCGCGACCACCACCGAGACCTTCATGGACATCGCCGACCGGATCAACCTCGGCAACAACGGTGGACTGAGCGCCTTTTGCTTCCACCCACAATTCAATGTCGCCGGTTCACCCAACAAGGATTTTGTCTACGTCTACTACCAGACCATCCAGAACACGTTGATGTACAACCGGCTCTCCCGCTTCACGCGGAATCCGGTCACCGGCAAAATCGACAACTCCACCGAGTTGGTGATGATCCAGACAAAAGACGTCGTGATCTTCGACCACACGGGAGGGGCGATGATTTTCGACAACCAAGGCTACCTCATCCTGATGTATGGGGATCTTGAGTGGACGGATGAAGAATATGCACAGTGCCTGAGCCTGGACACCATGTTCCAGAGCTCCATCATCCGGATCGATGTGGACATGAAGCCCACCAACCTCAAGCCGACCCGTACGTTGCAGGGTGGCATCGTCAACGGAGTCTCGACCACGAAGAGCCTGAACACTGGCAAGTATGCAGGCGCCGGAAACTTCTCCGGCATCGGCTATCACATCCCCATCGACAACCCTTACAATGACAACCCCACCGCGCTCAAAGAGCATTACGGAAAGGGTGTCCGCAACCCCTGGAACATCAGCAAGGATCCCGTGACTGGCGACATCTTGTTCTTCGATGCGGGTTCCAACATGGGCGACAAATGGGAAGAGGTGAACTTGCTGAAACCGAAGGCCGACTATGGATGGCCTTACTGGGAAGGCCCCATCTCGAAAACCTTTGAAACAGGCATCGCCGCCCCGGTCCCGATCGTCTACAACAGCCCGACCCCGATCAACACGCCGATGGGTGTATTCACCCAGGACGTCGCCTCTTACAACCATGCCAATGGCAACGGCAATGCGATGGGGGATGGCGACGTCTATCAAGGCGATCTCCTTCCGGGACTGAAGGGGAAATTGATCTATTGCGACTTCACCTCCGGACGGTTTTGGGCCAAAGATTACAAGACGCCTGGCAGTGAGCCCACCATCATCATGGACATCGATGGAGGTATTTCCGGCGTCAAATCCAGTCCCAACAAACAGAATCTCTACATCGTCAACTACAACCTCGGCATCATCTACAAGATGGTCAGCGTCGGCCTGCCCAATCCACAGCCGCCCACCCTTCTTTCCCAGACCGGCGCTTTCACGGACCTGAACACCCTTACCCCTTCTCCTGGCCTCATCCCCTACGAACCGGCGTCGCCGCTCTGGAGCGACAACGCCGCAAAACACCGGTGGATGGCCATCCCCAACGACGGCACTCACAACACCACGGCGGAAAAGATTGTGTTCTCGGCGAACGGAGAATGGTCCTTCCCGGTGGGCACGGTCTTCGTGAAGCATTTTGAACTGCCTGCCAACGCCGCAAGCCCCAACAGCGTGGTCCGCCTTGAAACGCGCTTCCTGGTCCACGGAGCGGATGGATACTTCGCCTTTTCCTACAAATGGAACACGGAGGGCACCGAAGCCTTCCTCCAAAACAACGCCTCCACCGCAACCATCCCGGTCACCCAAACCGGCGGGGCCGTCACCAACCAAGTCTGGGAATTCCCGAGCCAAAGCGCCTGCATGGATTGCCACCAACAAGCGGCAGGACGGGTGCTCGGCGCCAAAACCCTCGCGCTCAACTGGCAATATCCTTACGCCAGCCAGGGCACACAGAACCAGATCACCTATCTCAATTCCAAAGCCATTTTCACCGAGTCCCTGAACCTTACCCTGCTGCCAACCTATATCACGGCGAAGGGTCTCAAGGATACCTCCGCATCCGTCGAAACCAGGGTCCGTTCGTTCATCGATATGAACTGTTCGAGCTGTCACCGACCGGGCGGCACCGCCGGACGTGCGGTGTTCGATGCCCGGCTGACCACGCCGCTGGAATTGGCCGGCCTGATCAATGCCACGCCCAGCGCCGACACCCTTGGCTTGGTCAATGCCAAGCTCATCAAGCCCGGGGACGCCGCCAACTCGGTGTTTGCGGTCCGAGACGCGAGCCGCAACCCGTCCATTCAAATGCCGCCCTTGGGCACCACCATCGCGCACCCGGAATACATTCCCATGCTCAACACCTGGATCAACGGGCTGACTTCGACCATTGCCGACGCGGATGGCGACGGTGTGCCTGACGCCCAGGACGCGTTCCCGAACAACCCGCTGGAGTGGGCGGACACCGACGGCGACGGGGTCGGCAACAACAGCGACCTCTTCCCCACCGACCCGACGGAGTGGGCGGATGCCAACGGGGACGGCGTGGGTGACAACACCGTTCTGGGTCCCGTGCAGAATCTGCTATCCATCAACGCCGGCGGTGTGGCTGCCGGAACTTTCAGCGGGGACGCCTACTTCACCGGCGGCGGGACTTACACCAGCACCGCCCCCATCTCCGGCATGCCGACCGGAGTTCCCGACACCGTTTACAAGACGGAACGGAACAAGAACTTCACGTATACCATCACCGGTTTGGACCCGGCTTCGTATCATCGCATCGATCTCCACTTTGCCGAGGTCTTCTGGACTGCTCCCGCCAAGCGGTTGTTCGACGTGACCCTCAACGGCAAGTTGGTCCTCAACGACTTCGACGTTTTTGCCGCCGCAGGCGCGGTCAACAAGGTCGTGGTCAAGAGTTTTGTGACCAAGCCCGACAGCACCGGCAAGATCACGGCCGTCTTCACTTCGGTGCTGGATGAGGCCAAACTCAGCGCGATCGTGATCGGGAAACACCTCGGCAGCGGCGGTTCCACCAACTTGGACACCGACGGCGATGGCGTGCCCGACGCCACGGACGCCTTCCCGAACGACCCGGCGGAATGGGCGGACGCCAACGGAGACGGCGTGGGCGACAACACCGTCTTGGGAGCGCTGCAACCCGTGATCGCGGTCAACTCGGGCGGCACCGCCGTCGGAACGTTCGTTGCGGATACCGGCTTCATCGGCGGCGGAGTTTACAGCACCACGGCAGCGATCACCGACGCCGCGACCAATGTTCCCAGCTCCGTCTATCAGTCCGAGCGCAACCAGACATTCTCCTACACCTTCAGCGGTTTGAACCCGGCCCAATATCATCGGGTGGAATTGCACTTCGCTGAAATCTTCTGGACCGCCCCGGGCAAACGGCTCTTCGATGTCAACGTCAATGGCAAGGTGGTGCTGAACGATTTTGACATCTTCGCCGCCGCCGGAAGCATCAACAAAGCCGTCATGAAGGCCGTGCTCCTCAAGCCCGATGCCGCCGGAAAGATCACCCTCGATTTTGTCACGGTGCTCGACCAGGCTAAGGTCAGCGCCATCGTCCTCGGCAAGCATCTCGGCAACGTGATCGGCCCCGACTCCGACAACGACGGAGTCCCCGACAGTCAGGACGCCTTCCCCAACAACCCCCTCGAATCCAAGGACACCGACGGCGATTCCTTCGGCGACAACTCCGATGCCTTCCCGAACGACCCCACCGAGTGGGCCGACGCCAACAAGGACGGAGTTGGGGACAACACGGTCCTCGGCTACCTGCAACCCCTGCTGGCTTGGAACGCTGGAGGTCCCATCACCGGCACCTTCCTGGCGGATGCCAACTTCAGCGGCGGCGGCACCTATTCCTCCACCGTGGCGGTCACTGGTGCGGCCACCGGCATTCCCGCCGCAATCTATCAGACCGAGCGCAACGGGAACTTCACCTACACCTTCACCGGCCTGGACCCGGCAGCCTTCCATCGCTTCGACCTGCACTTTGCCGAGATCTATTGGACAGCTCCCGGCAAGCGGCTCTTTGACGTGATCGTCAATGGAAAGGTAGCGCTCGACGACTTCGATGTGTTCGCTGCCGCCGGAGGAATCAACAAAGCCTTCGTCAAAGGCTACGTCAGCAAGCCCACTTCCTCGGGCACCGTCACCATCCAGTTCATCACCGTCGTGGACCAGGCCAAGCTCAGCGGAATCACGATCGGAAAACACCTGAATTCGCCCAATCCCCCACCGCCGCTCGACTCGGATGGCGACGGCGTTCCGGACGCCCAGGACGCCTTCCCCAACAATCCAGCCGAAAGCAAGGACACGGACGGCGACGGCATCGGAGACAATTCGGATCCATTCCCGAACGATCCTCTCAACGGGGCCACTCCGGTGCAACTGATCGTCAACGGCAGCTTTGAGGACACCAATCCCAAACCGACCACCTTCCTCAAGCTGACCGCAGGAACCCAGGTGCCTGGGTGGGCCACCAACAAATCCACCAAGACCCTGGAAGTCTGGAAGTCCGGCTACCTCAGCTTCCCGGCGCAACAAGGGGTGCAACTCGTGGAAATGGACGGCGGCTCCCTCGAACAGATCCTGACGACCACCCCTGGAGCCACCCTCACCTGGACCTTCTACCACCGGGGACGCGGCGGCAACGACACGGTCGCCCTCGATCTCGGTCCCGCCACCGGCACCCTGACCCGCATCAAGACCTTCACCACCGGCAAGGCCGCGTGGGTGAAATATGAGGGCACCTATGTGGTTCCGGCAGGACAAACCAAGACCAAGTTCATGCTCGTCCCGATTTCGGGCGCCGCGGGTCTGACTTCCGCCAACCTCATCGACAACGTCTCAGTGCTTCAAGCCCCCCTTGCACCGGCCCCGATCGCCAAAGCCGCCGCGGCCTTGGCCATCACCACCGCCGCTCCGCTCGATTCGGATGGAGACGGAGTGGTCGATCGCCTCGACGCCTTCCCGAACGATCCCGGCGAATCCAAGAACAGCGATGGCGACGGACGTGGCGACAATACGGATTTGTTCCCAACCGATCGCACCAAGACCGGGGCCGGCAAATACACGTTGTTGCTTCCCCTGCCCTCCTCCGTCACCGGCATCGGCGACGGCTACGGGACACTGACACTCGACGCCGCCCTCAAGGGACGCTTGGTCCTGAACATGGGCGATGGCACCCAATTCGCCCAGAATGTCACGGCGGTGAACCGCACCCTCACGATCAACGCCACCGGCACCGCTCCCCACGCGGCGGATACGTTGCAAGGGACGCTGACCTGGAGTCCGCAACCCCGCATCAGCGACTTCAATGGCACTCTGACTTGGACGATCGCCGGCAAGGCGACGCCGATCACGCTCCAGGCCATCGGTTCGTTCTACACCCCGGCCACGCTGCAGAAACTCCTCGGCAAAACGAAGGTCACGGTGGATCTGATGGGGAATCCCACGGACTTCCAACGGTCTGCGGTAGTCACTCGAAACACGGTCAAGTGGTCGCTTTCAACTGCCAGCGGAAGTTTCAATCAGTCGAACGGACTGCTGATCTGGAAGGTGAAATCCCCCACCGGCAAGACCCTGACCCTCAAGGCGGCCTACTTCGATGACCAGAAGCTCCTCGGAGGCTTCTTCACTGATGGCATCAGGGAGGTGGGAGCGGCCCAGATCGTCCCGGCCAAATGAAGTGACCAGGTTCCCGGCGGCCCGGGGAGATCAGACCACCCCCGCGGCCGCTCTCGACAGACGTTCGACCCGCTCACTGATGGCCAAGTGAGCGGGGAGACAGAGGTCCGGATCCTGATCGATGATCCTGCTGGCGACTTCGCGGGCTTTCTGGACGAGGCCGTGGTTGACCAGCATTCGCGCAAAACGCAGATCCGGTAACCCGCTCTGCCGGGTGCCCAAAACATCGCCCGGGCCACGGATTTTGAGGTCTTCCTCAGCAATCCGAAAGCCGTCCCGGGTCTCCTCGAGAAGTTTCAAACGCTCGGCCGCCTCCTCCTGACCCGGACCATACATGAGAACGCAGTAGGAGTTGTGCGCTCCCCGTCCCACCCGGCCACGCAACTGATGCAGTTGGGCCAGGCCGAAACGCTCCGCGCTGAAGATCAACATCACGTTGGCATTGGGCACATCCACCCCCACCTCAATCACCGTGGTGGCCACCAGAACCTGCACCTCGTTGTCGCGAAAACGGGCCATGATCCGATCCTTGTCCTTCGGATGCAATTTGCCGTGGAGCAAGGCACACTCAAACCCGGGCAAACTCTCTCGCCACTTGTCGAATTCCGAGGTCGCTGACAGAGCCTTTGTCTTGCCGGTCTGCTCCACCAACGGATACACCACATACGCCTGACGCCCCTCCTCCAGGTTTTTCAGGACAAAGGCAATGGCCTCCTTGATCTTCGTATCCGGCCGCACCCGGGTGACAATCTTGCCCCGGCCCTTCGGTAGTTCGTCCAGCACGGAGACATCCAGATCCCCATACACCGTCATCGTCAGGGTGCGCGGAATCGGCGTGGCCGTCATCACCAGAATATCTGGGTTCCGCCCCTGATCCGCCAATCTCCCTCGCTGGTCCACCCCGAACTTGTGCTGCTCGTCGATGACGATGAGACCGAGGTTTTTGAACTTCACCTTGTCATAGATCAACGAGTGGGTGCCGACCACGATCTGGGCATCGTCCGCGCCGAAGAGCCCACCGGCGAAATTGTTGTCCGTGCGGTCCGAGGTGCGCAAGCTGATCCGCAAATCGAGCTTGGCGGCTTGCTTGACGAAATTGAGATAGTGCTGTTCGGCCAGGATTTGGGTCGGTGCCATGATGGCGGCCTGAAACCCCGCCTCCACCGCAAGGAGCATCGCCGAAAAAGCGACCAGCGTCTTCCCGGCCCCGACATCCCCCTGGAGCAACCGGTTCATCGGGCTTTCCCGCTCCAGATCCGCACGGATTTCCGCGAGACAACGCTGCTGGGCCCCCGTCATTGCGTAGGGGAGATCCGCAAGAAAATCCCCCAGAAGGAACCCGGGACCCGCGTGAGCTTCCCCGGGCTGCGCCTCCATGGCCTGTTTTCCTCGCAGCACTTGAATCTGCTGCGCCACGAACTCCTCCAGAGCCAGGTATTCCTCGGCCCGCGCCATGTCCTCCATGCTCGTCGGAAAATGGATCTCACGAAACGCCCAACGCCGGTCGATCCCAGCCAACCCAGGCACCAAGGTCTCCATCAGCCCCGGAGGCAGCACCGGCTCGATCGGCAGTTCGTCCAACCGCGCCAAAATGCGGTCGATCTGGGTGCGCAGAAAACGCGGTTTCACTCCCGCCCCGGCCGGATGAATCGGCACAATCCGATCCATGTGAAGCGAAGCAACACCCGCGTCTTCGAGAATCTCATAGTCCGGATGGAACATCACCAGGCGACTGCCGGAGAGTTGCGGCTGACCGAAAACCGAAAGCTCCATCCCGGCCGCGAGCGTCTTGTTCATGAACGGCATGTTGAACCAGCTCAGCACAATCGGCCCCGCCAGGGCCGTCTCTTCCACCGGTTCAAGAATGCAATCAAACCGTCCCCCGCTCCTCCCGCCCCAATGCGTCTTGGTATCTTTCACCTGCCCGCGGATGCAGACCGGATGAGGCATCGGCATCGCTGGCCACTGATCAAACGTCCGCCGATCCTCGTAGCGACGCGGAAAGTGGTGCAGCAGATCCTCGACCGTGACGATTCCCAGCTTGACCAAGTCACCAGCCTGTCTCGCGGAAACACCCGGCAGATCGGCCACTCCCAGATCCAATCGAAACTCTGCCATGCCTTGGTGTCGCGGTGCGTGAGGTTGCCACTCGGGGATTCGTCAAACCCGTGAGTCGGTACTCCTCCCCGGCACCATCCACCCTGACACTCATCTCGTCAATTCCTAGCGGACCTTTCCGGCCCGACGGCAACGGACGAGAACTCAACCTCGATAACGCTCTAACAACACCATCATGATCACCGCCGTCAAGATCCTCGCCATGGCGCCCTCATCCGCTTGACCATGCTGCTCCAGTTGGTAGACACCTTCCAGAAACGCTGGCTGCTTGCGCACGCTGCATACGAGCTCGCCGCCGGGCCCCTTCACCAGATAACTCGGGTTGAGCAAATACCCTGACAGGAGATTCACCACCGGAATGGAATCAAAAAACCCATCAAGAACTTTGATCCAGGGATTCTCCTCGGTCACCTCGAACTCCACCCTGCCACTGTCGTCACTGATCAGGTAATGAGCCCGCCAGATCGAACGCATCCCCTTGCGCGCCACCGATCCGATCTTGCGGCCTTCGATGTCGGTGAAGGAATAGACCGCAGAGAAATCGATGATCCGGTCCGCCTCAATCGAGAGGAGCCGACGCGCCATTTCCCTGTCTCCATAAACCTCGATCTGTTCCTTGAGCTTGAACGCCTTTTTTTTCACGAAACAAACCAGCTGCCCAGCGGCGTCGGTCACCTCAATCCGGGTGAAAAAGGTGAGAATCTTGAAGCGGAGACGAAGTGGAAAATTCATGTCAGGAAACCGAAGCCGCAAGCAAGGCTGATCGCAAGGGACAACTCTTCGGGATTGGTTCCCCCCGCCGATAGCGTTCCAGCAATTCACGCGAACGCTGAGCCAACATCCGGCGCACCTCACGCCGCTTCCCTTTGACTCGCGGAATCTCCATGCCGTCGTATCCGGTGGTTTGGTGACGCATCCAGGCAATCACCGCCGCCTCCGCCCGCTCCTCAATCGAAATCCGCCGGGTCCGCGCCACCGTGCCGGAACCCACGGGCGTTGCCTGATCCGCGACCAACTGCGCCAGGTAGGGAACCAGCACCGCGTGCCTCGGATGAAAGTCCAGAAACCCGGCGATGGCCGCCCGGAACGCCACAACGAAATCCGCCTGGACCCGTTCCCTTCGCCCGGCATCCGCCTGTCGCTTCCTGGCAAACGCTTCGGTGGATCGTTCCGCCTCCAATTCTTCCCGGATCCGCCTCACCGCCGCCGGGGAAAGGGACGTCCAGACTCCACGGGAAAAGGACTTGCGTCCTCTCTTCTCCGCCATCGCCCAATGCGCCCCGCCCGCCTTGATGCGCCGGGTCAACGCGGCATCTCCGGGCGGCACCAACGTCCATCCCGCCGGAACCGTGAGCATCCGGCCATCGCTGGCCAGGACGGTGTTGGGTGTAGGACCGGGAGCAAAGGTTTCGTCCATGGCCGCTTCAAATCACTCGGCCGCAGCCCCGACAAAAATCGCGGTGACCAGTCCGTTTTCCAGGGTGAAGATCATCCCTCCGAACAGACTGCCGACGACGATGGTCCGCTCCGTGGGCGGTGTTTCGGGATCGAGCTGGGATTTGTAGGCGGCCAAAACGGCGGCGGCAGTGGAACCGATCCCGATTCCCTCCGGAGTTTTGAGCTTGCAAGGCGCAGTCAGTTGAAGCCGATCCACCACTTGCGCGCCCTTCCTCGTCTCCGCCCCCAGGGTGATCCGAATCCCCTGAGCCGGCCAGGCCCACTCAGTCACAAACAGACCGGTCGCGGCCTCCTCAACCTGCGCTCCTTTCGCCGCCGGTTGACCAAGGACTCCGATGACCCCCGCCTCCGCAAGGCCCAAGCGCAAACCGCCCAGCTTGATCCGGGCATACCACTCCCCGTCCACTTCTTCAGCGGCCAAAAGCGGCGTCAGAGCCAGGGCTACCAAGGCCACCACCTCGCAAGGAAATCGACTCATCCCCAGATCCTAGCAGAAATCCAAAAACAGACAACCTGCCATGTTTCAGATTCACCACAATTCGATCCCAAACCGCCGCACCGTGAGACCGAGAACCCCAAAACAGATCACCGTCAGCAGGACCGACGCCCCCATCGCTGCCGGAAAACTCCAGTTCTTTTGCAGCAGCCAGGGCAAGAGGAGAAACATCGGCATCGTCGGCAACACATACCAAAATGTATACCAGGCATGGTTGCCGATCTTCTGCGAACCTTGCTTCTCCACAAACAACCAGATCATCACCAGCGTCGTGGTCCAGGGCAGCGCACCAATAAACGCTCCGAGCCGGTCGCTTCGCTTCGCGAATTCGGAGATGATCACCACCAGTCCCGCCGTGACTGCGTATTTCAACCAGATGGGCATGGCACG
>QQNE01000044.1 GCA_003402735.1 Verrucomicrobiota bacterium | reverse complement strand
GGTCACGCCACCGGCCGCCGCGCCGCCGGTTCCGAGACGCAGGAATCCGCTGCCAAGATCGATCGTGCGAGCCGCGCTGTCGTTGTATTTGATGGTGTTGACGTCATTCGGCGCGCCAAGGGTTCCGGTAGCCGCCAGCGTCACGTCGTTGCTCGTGGTGTTGCCGATGAGGTAGTTCGCCGTGGCGTTCGAGGAAATCGTCGGGGCGGCTCCCGTGCCGGTGAGGGCGTTGTAACTTGTCGAGTTCGTGCCGAGAGCAAAGAGGTTCGACCCGTTCGCCGCCGCCCAGTCGTTGCCGTTCCAGGTGGTGGACCCGTTGACGAGGCCGGCTGTTGCCGCGGTCGTGTAGTTCACAGTTCCGGTCGGCACGGAGAAGTCCAGCGTGCTGCCCGTGGTTCGCGTGATGGCCCCGAGCGTGAGGGCCATCGCGCCGGTGAGGCTGATTTGGCTGGCTCGCTGGTTCACCGTCACGGCTCCGAGAGACTGGGCGGAGGTGCCGGTGATTTCCAAGATGCCGCCGTTGCTGAATTCACTCGCACGCCCCAAAGCAATGGCGACGTTCGGGAAGACCGCCGACCCGAGGGTGGCGGCATCGAGCACCATCTTGCCTGAACGGACCTGCAGCGATCCCGTGGTCAAAACGGCGGTGGCATCCCCGCGCAATACCAGATCACCGAGCCCCTGCTTCACAAAAATGCCCGTGGTCGATCCGCTCATCGTTCCGGTTAGCACGAGAGTTGAGCCTGCGGGGGTGTTGAAGCTGGGGTTCTTCGCCGCGGTATTCACAAAGTTGCGATTGAGGGAAATCGAGCCGGTGCCGGGCTGCAGCAGAATGATCGAGTTGCTTTGGTTGATGGTGCCGCTGGTCCCGAGGGAGCTTGCGGAATCAATGACCAGGTTCGTGTTGTCAGTCAGTGTCGTGTTTTGGGAATAGGTCTTCGGCACGCCGCCATTGGCGGTGGTGGTCAGAAGGCTCAAGTAACCGTTCGCGCCTGCCGTCAGCGTCAGCGTGGCTCCCGCGTTGGCGATGTCTCCCAGGAAGAGGGTGCCGCCGACGTTCCCAGCGATGGTTAGCGCCGTGGAGCGACCTTTCAAATCCACCGTGCCCAGATAACTGAGGGTTTTCTGGTTGGTATTGTTCAGAATGCTGTATTCACTCGTTCCGCCCCCGCCACCCGCGATCCATGTCGAAGCGGTTGAATTGACGTCGATATTGATGTTGTTGCTGACCGAGTGGTCGCCGTTCACGGCCCCGAAAGCCCAGATTCGGGTTCCCTGCAACGAAACAGCCCCGGTGCCCAAGGCGGCATTGTCACCGATCCCGAGAGACGACACGGTGATGGCATTGCCATCAATGACCGTGCCGCCCGTGAAATTGTTGGCTGCGGTGATGGTCAAGGCACCAAAGGACAGGTTGAGCCCATTGGCCCCGGTGAGAATGTCTTTCCGGCCAAGAACCAGCGTTCCGGCTGCGGCGTTGGTGTTTTGGATGGGAGCGAGCCCGCCGAAACGGTAAGTGCCACCCGCTGGCGTGACCGAGCCAGTGAATGTCACCGCCGTTGCCAGCGGAATCGGGGTCGTGCTGGCGTTCTGGAACGCGAGTGCCGCGAGTCTCATGTTCGGATAGCTGGTGAAGTCCAGCGCCGCGCTGCTGTTCGCTCCCAACAGGAAGGCCGCTGTGGAGCTACCTGCATTGGCAATCCGACCCGCAAAAGTGGTGGTGGGATTCGTGTCTCCCGCGACACCGATGGCTGCGTTGCCGTTGACCGTGGTCGAAAGCGTGATGTTGGCCCCCGTGCCCGGGATGGCCCCGGTGCTGGCGAAGTAGAGCGCACCTGCGTTGACGGCCACCGTCGCGGAGCCGCCGCTATTGTTCCCGGTGAGCATGATTGTGCCGGTGCCCTCCTTGGCTATGCCGCCACCAGCTCCGCTGGTGATGGCCCCACTGAGAATCCCCTCCAGCATGGCCGAAGAACGGTCGGTCGTAGTGCCTTGCGCCCGCGCAGCCTCAATGGTGCGCACCGTCGTGCCCAGCGCGATGGCGTTCTGGAAATCGATGGTGCCCAGACCGAAGAGTGAGTTGTTCGAGGCTTGGCCTAATTGAAGGCGCGAGCCGGTGGGAACGAAACCTCCGGCACCCCAGGTGAGTTGCTCTGCGGCACCGCCGAGATTGACCACCTGCGTGGCTGCTGAAGCATTGCTGAAGCCGCCGTTGCCTTCCCAGTGAATCTGCCCTGGGCCGTATCCGAGGGAACGGGTGATGGTCCCGACCGTGGCATTCGTTTCGAGGATGGCCCGGTTGGTCCCGGTGGCGGTGAAGATGATGTTGCCCGTGGTGGCCGCGCTGGTCAGACCACCGGCCCCACTGCCGATCGCGTTGGCGACTTCCATCCGCAGAATCCCACGGCTGATCGTCGTGTTTCCCGAATAGGTATTGGCAGCCGACAAACGGAAGAAAGCGGTGTCTGAAGTGAGGTTCACCGCCAGGCTGGTTGGACTTTGACCTCCAGGGGCATCCCCCAAGACCGCTGGCAACGACCAGATGCGACCGCCGACTCCCGTGGCGATGGTCAGAGTGCGAGGGCCCGTGCCGGTGAAGGCGACCGCCGTGGTGCTGGTGGCACTACGCGTCGCATCAATCGCCCCGGTCAGGGTGAGTGTGCCACCCGCGGCACCCAAGGTGAGGTTACGAGTTTGGTCGGCGTTGGCATTGAAGGTCAAACCGCCTCCATTGAGCACCAAACTGGTGCCGGTGCCGAGCCGACCGTTCGCATCGACATCGATCGTGCCGCCATTGATGACGATCGGGCCGGTCACGGACGCGCTCGCCGTGCTGTTGCGCAGGTTGAGGGTGCCCGCGCCGGACTTCGTCAAGCCCCCGGATCCGGTGTTTAACAACACATTGAGGGTGACGGTGCCCGAGTTGTTGATGATGAACTCATTGCCCGAACCCGCACCGACGGTGCCGGTGTCGGTGGCGGCGGCACCGATGGTGAGCGTACCGCTGCTCACGAGGCCTCCGTTGGTCCCTGAAAAAATAAGGTTGTTATTGGCGGTCGTTATCGTGGCGGTTCCGGTAGCCTTGAGAGAGTTGATCGTCACCGCCCCGGTCTGTGACTGGTTGCCGGAGATCGTGTAGTTGCCGTTCACGTTCGTCGTCGTCGCCGTGGGGAGCGTGCCCGTATAAGCGGAGTAGGCGACGATATTCCCGCTGGCATTGACCGTGGCCCAGTCCACGCCGGCCACCGTGGCCCAACCACCGAGAATGCCCGCAGCATTGTTCGCGGTGGTGGTTCCCACCGTGAGGAAGCTGCTCAAGCCGGTGATGTTCACCGTGCCGCCCAGCCCGGCGGTGCGGGAAATGGCCCCGAGGGAGAGGGAGGTCAGGCCCGAAGTGGAACCTGCCATGGTGACGGTGGCCCCACCGGTGAGCGTGGTGCTGCCAAGGGCTTGGGTGTTGTTGATGGGCGTGGCCGCGGTGAGGCCGGTCACGTTCAGCGTGCCGCTGCCGAGGGTGAGGGCGGTGGTGGCGGGCAGGATGTTGCTGAACGGCGCTCCGGTGGCGGCCCCGCTGAAGTTCAGGGTCAGGGTCCCCTGGTTCACGGTGGTGGTGCCTGTATAGGTGTTCGCCCCGGTGAGGGTGAGCGCACCGGTGCCGGTCTTCACGAGGTTCAAGGTGCCCGCGCTGCTGCGGATCGTTCCCGCGAAGGTGCTCGTGGCGTTGGTGTTGCCCACGGTGAGGGTGGAGGCGCCGGCGGCGGTGTTGTCCACGACTCCGGACCCGGTGAGGCCGTTGATCGTGTCGTTGAAACCGTTCAAGTCGAGAACGCCCGCTCCACTCCAGGCCCCGGAGGCGGCGGAGCCGATGTTCAGTGCCCCGGGGGTGGCGAGGCCATCGGGAATCACGTTCGAGGCCCCGAGCCGCAGGGTGCCTCCGCCGATGTTGGTGCCGCCGGTCCAGGCGTTGCGGGTGGAGGAGAGGATGAGAGCGCCGTCGCCGAACTTGTTGAAGGTGCCGCCATACGGGGTGGCGGTCACCCAGCTGACGCCGTTCGGATTGTTGACGACGGAGGCGCTCAGGGTGGCCGCGCTGGCGCTGTATTGGAAGACGTTGAATTCGCCGTTGGCCGCTGCGGCCTGCGCAATCCCGCTGAGGGTGCCGGTGCCACCCACCGTGACGGCGCCCGCGCCGCTGCCGATGAGCACGCCGCCCGCGTTGAGCAGGTTGGTGCCGGTCAGGGTCAGGGTGGGCGTGCCGGTGTTGAGGCGCAGGGTGTTGGTGGTGAAGGCGGCCGGGCTGGCGCTGGTGGTGAGGTTGGTGTTCACCGTGGTCCCATAGGTGTCGTCGCTGTAGCCGGAATAAGCCCCGGAAGAGGTGGCCCAATCCGCCTTGCCGATGGTGGCGTAGGCCGGACCACCACTTCCTCCGGTGAGGATGCCGTTGGTGGTGGTGGTGCCGCTCCAGGTCAGCGTCGGGCTGCCGATGAGATCGAGGTTCAGAGCGGAGTTGGCACCGCGGGTCAGCGCGCCCAGCGCGAGGGTGAGGGAGGTCGCCCCGTTGCGGTTTAGGGAAATGCTGCTCGAGGTGCCCGCCGTGAGGGCGACGGAGGCGAAGGTCTGGCTGTTGATGGTGGAGCCTTTGCCGACCACGCTCAGGGTGCCGCCGCCGAGGGTGAGTGCGCTGCTGGCACTGATGAGATTGGTCGCGGGCGTGGCGTTCACGAAGTCCACCAGAAGGGTGCCGTTGTTGATGATGGTGCCGCCGGTGTAGCTGTTGACCGCGCCGGGGCGGAAGGACCACTGCCCGGCTCCGTCCTTGGTCACCGAGCCGGTGCTCGTCGCGATCGGGTCGCGGACCTCGCCGTTGCCCGCGCCGCCGAGGGTCAGGCCGAAGGTGCCGGTGATGGCGCTTCCGGTCGAGACATCGAGGATGAGGGTGCCCGCGTCCGAGTTGATCCGGCTGGCCGCCGCCTGGGTGATGGCGCCGCCCCAGGTGTTCGTGCCGCTGATGTTGCGCAGGGCGCCGCTGTTGGCCGGGCCGAAGCCGCGGATCGAAAGGGTTTCCGCGCCGATGGTGATGCCGCCCTGAAGCTCGACGGCCGCGCCGACGTTGCTCAAGCTCACGCCACCCGCCGTGGTGCCGAAGGCGGTGTTGTTCTGCGCATTGATCACCCCGGTGGTGAGGGTGGTGGCCCCGGTGTAGGTGTTGGCCCCGGTGAGGGTCAGCTTGCCGAGACCGTCGCGGGTGACGGTGCCGGTGGTGGTGCCGATGATGCTGTTGATGACGGTATCGCCCGCGCCGCCGACGGTGAGGCCGAAGGTGGCCCCGGTGATGGTGCCCGCGTTGCTCAGGGTGAGGGTGCCGGCATCGGAGTTGATGCGGGTGGTGGCGGCGAGCGTCACGAGGCCGCCGTAGGTGTTGTTGCCGCTGATGTTGCGCAGGGCGCCGGTGGTGGAGACGCCGGTGCCGTTCAGGCTGAGGGACTCGGCCCCGACCGTGATGCCGCCCTGGATCTGCAGGGCCGCGCCGCTGCTCACGGTCGTGCCGGCAGCGGTGGTGCCGAGGGCGGTGGCGTTCTGAATGTTGAGGGCTCCGGCGCTCACGGTGGTGGTCCCGGTGTAGCTGTTGGCCCCGCTCAAAACGAGCGTGCCCGAGCCGGCCTTGGCAAGGGTGCGTGCGCCGCCGGTCTCGCTGACCGCTCCGCTGACGGTGAGGGTGGTGGCGGCGTCGGTCACCGTCCAGGTGTTGTTTGCGCCAAGGATGACCGGGGCGCTGATGGTGGAGCCGGTCGGCGCACCGGTGTTCACCGCGATGCCACCGGATCCGATCTGAAGGGTGCCACCGGTGCCGGGGGCGATGGTGACGGCGGAACCGACGTTGGTGAAATTCAACCCGGCGATGGAAAAGGCGTTGTCCAGGGTCGTGCTGAAGTTTGCCGCACCGGTGGAAGAGAAGTTCACGGTATTGGCAGAGCCTGGCGTGGCCGCGAAGTCAGGTGTGATCGCCCCAGCACTGGTGGACCAGTTGCTGCTGGTGCCACCGCCGGTCAGCGTTGACCAACTTCCACCGAGGTCACCGGCCCAAAACACATTCCCCGCGGCCGCCGCCGCCGCAGTCAGGCTGAGGCTTGTGGCACTTTGAGTGAGACTATACGTGAATCCGCCCGGAAGTGCGCCCAAACCAAAAGTCGTGGAGTTGGCCGTGCCGCCGGATACCAGCGTCCAGGTGCCGGCCCCGAACCCGGAGATCGCGCTGGCGTTGATGAGGCCGACGCCGCCGCTGCCGATGAGGAGGGAGCCGCCACCGGAGAAGACCAGTCGATCCCCGGTGCCGGAAGCCCCCAGATTGAAGCCGAGTGCCCCGGTCAATCCGCCCGTGCCGCCCAGGGTGAGGTTCGTCCCGCCGGCCAGATTGGTGGTGGCGGCGGCGTTGTCCGCGTAAAGATCGAGGACGCTGCCGGTCACGGTCGACCCGACCGTGATGCCCGAGGCTGCGGCAATGGCACTGGGATGCACGCTCAGGGTGCCGCCGTTGACCGTGATCGTGCCACTGTTGGTATTGGCGACATTGCCCAGCACCACGGTGCCAGAGCCCTGCTTGGTGATGCTGCCATTACCGCTGATCGCACCCGGCACGGTCATGGATCCGGCCCGGTTGAACACGAGGGCCGCATTGTTCACCACCGGTCCGGTGCTGAGGTCGCCCGTGGCACCGCCGTTGCCCACAATCAAGGTGCCGCCGCTGATGGTGGTCGTGCCGCTGTAGGTATTTGTCCCAGACAACGTGAGATTGCCGGCACCGGCCTTGGTGAGGCCTAAATTGTTGCCACCATCTCCAATGGCACCGGAGAACTCGATGGTCGTGCCCGCAACGGTGGTTCCAACCGTGCTGGTCAGGGTTCGAGTGCCTCCCGTGAGTGTCACCGGCCCGGCAAACACGAGGCTTTTCTCTGACACAGTCGTGTAAAAGGATGAGTCGCCCTGCAGGGTGAGGGTGTTGCCGACGGTGAAGGAAGCGCCAGTGCCGCTGCGCATGGCACCGCCATTGAGGATCAAGGTGCCAGTGCCGAAGGGACCGCTGGTGACCCCTGCCCCAACTCCCACGCTCGAAATGCCGACGACCGTTTGACTGCCCGAGTTGAGAGTGGTGCCGCCCGAATAGAGGTGAAGCCCTGTGGACACCCAGTCGCCACCAGTGTTGGTCCCGGTGACGTCGACCGGCCCGCTCCCACTGATGACCCCGAGGGTGGTCACCCGCCCGGCACCGTGGCTGATCGTCAGGGTGAACGCGTCGCTGTTGACAGTCGCGCCCGCGCTCAACGTCAGTGCTCCCGCGCCACCACCGATGGTGGCGTTGCCGCCGAGGGTGACCGGGCCGATCCAAGTGCCCGTGCCTGTGGAATTGGTCAGCGCACCCACAGGTGAAGCGGTCAAGCCAGCACCGTAAATTGTGAGCGGTTCTGTGTCGGTCACCGTCTGCCCGTTCAGATTCAATGCCGTACCCGATCTGATCGTCGTTCCGGCGCTGTTAAGTCCGAAAGCCGATGGCCCGCTTATCTGAAGAAGCCCATCAGTAATGTCAATAGCCCCGGCAAACACGTTCTGATTTCGCAGGACAAGTGTCCCCGTGCCAGCCTTGGTCAGGGTACCGCTGCCTTGCAAATGCGCCGCCGTAAAACCAGTTCCAGATACGGTGCCGTCATCAAGAGTGAAGGTCCTGCCTGACGTCACATCAAACGTGCCGCCGCCTGTCCCGATGTTGAAGACTGCTCCCGCCGCCCTGTTGGTGCTGGTGTTGACGTTGACGTTGAAGTCTGCGGTCGTGACTCGGAAGGTGCCGCCGTTGGTCAGGACTATCTGCTTGAAATTGGTCGATGATCCCTGGCCGAGCTGCCCAACTGTTGTTGCCGTGCCCTGAGTGTAAACCAGCACTCCGCTGCCATCAATGGCGAGGTCCCCGGTGAAGGTGTTGCCGGTGTTCGACAGGTTGACGGTGCCGCCGCTGACCGTCAGGCCCGTTGTGCCAGTGGCGACTGTTCCACTGATGAGACCGCTGAGGGTCTTGGTGCCGGCTCCGCCGAGCGTGAGGGCGTTCGCCTGGTTGTTCAGGCTGCCGCTGAAGGCGAGCGTGCTTCCAGAATCGGCAACGATCCAAGTCTGCACCCCACCCAAGGTCACTGGCGCTCCAATGGTCAGCGGTGTCTGCGCTCCAGCCTGGACGTTGATACCGCCGGAGCCGATGGTGAGCGTGCCCCCGGTCCCGGGGTTGATGGTCACGGCGGAGGCCACGTTGTTGGTCACGTTCAATCCGGCGATCGAGAAGGCGGCGTCGAGCGTGCTGGTGAAATTGCCCGCGCCGGTGGCGCTGAAGTTGACGGTGGTCCCGGTGCCCGGCGTGGCGGCGGCATCGATCCCGGTGGAGCTGTCCGTGTCCCAGTTGGTGGCTGCGCCGCCGGAGTTCACGGTATTCCAACTCCCCCCGATGTCCCCCTTCCACCACATCGTGGCGGGTGCGGTGGTCGCGGTGAGGCTGAGACTGGAGGCATCCTGCGTGAGGCTGTAGCCAAAACCGGCCGGCAAATTGCCAAGGGCGAAACTGGTGGAGTTTGCGGTGCCGCCCGAGGCCAAAGTCCAGGTGCCCGCATTGAATCCGGAAAGGGCGGAAGCATTGATCAGGCCGATGCCTCCGCTGGCGATGGTGAGGGATCCGCCTCCCGAGAAGACGAGTTGGTCGCCGGTGCCGGAGGCCCCCAGATTGAAGCCGAGGGCACCCGACTGCCCGGTCCCCCCACCGAGAACCAGGTTCACGCCTCCGACGAGATTGGTGATTGCCGCGGCATTGTCGGCATACAGGTCGAGAACGCTGCCGGTGATGGTGGAACCCACGGTGATGGTGCCGGTCGCCGAGGAGATCGCGCTGGGATTTGCACTCAGCGTTCCCCCATCGACCGTCACCGTGCCGCTGTTGCTGCTGCCGGTGCCGCTGAGGGTGAGCGTGCCGGTGCCCACCTTGGTGAAGTTGCCCGCGCCGCTGAGATTGCCGCTGAAAGTGGAGGTGGCGGCATTGTTTCCGCCCACCGTGAGATTGACCGCCGCGGCCGCCGTGTCGGTCATCGCGAGGTTGCCCGCCCCGCTGAGGTTGCCGAGGGTGAAGTTCGTGATGCCGGAAGAGAAGGCGAGACCGTTGTTCACGCCGACGGCGACACCGCTGTTCTGCACCGCGAGGGCGTTGCCGAGCTGCAGGGTGCCGAGACTGATGGTCGTGGCACCGCTGTAGGTGTTGGCGTTGGTGAGGATCCACCTGCCCGCACCGGATTTGGTCAGAGCGGTGGTGTTGGTCCCGGTGTTGTTCTGGACGAGGCCCGCAAGGGTGTTGTCGCCCGCGTTCGTCCCGGCCAGCGCCAGGGTCTTCGATCCGGCGCCGACGACAATGGCCGAGGTGTTGGAAAGGTTCCAAGCTCCCGAGCCGGAGGAATCGAGCGTCAGGGTGCCGGTGGTTTGGCTGGAGAGGGAGACCGCGCCGCTCATGTTCAGCGGGGCGGAACCGGTGTAGCGCAGGGTGCCGGTGAGAGCGGCGGCCGTTCCCGAAGTGGTGACGCCGCCCGTGCCCGAGCCCCACGAGGCGAAGGTGAGCGTGCCACTCGTTCCCACGGCTACGGTGAGGTTGCCGGTGGCGGTGTTGTTCGTGTTGCTCAGGGTCCAGTTGCCCGCGCCGCCCTTGGCGACACTGATGACCGAGCCCGCCCCGTCATTGATCGCCCCGGCAAAGGCATTCGCACCGGTGTTCGCGCCCTGCAGGGTGAGGGTCTTGTTGCCCGAACCGGTCACGATCAGGTCCGGGTTGATGGTGATGGCGTTGGCGGCGGTCGCGTTGGAGTTGTCGATCACCCCGCCGCCTGTGGTTCCGGCCAGGGCGATCGAGCGGTTGTTCAGGGTCAGGGGACCGGTGGCCGTCGAAGCCCAAGTGAGGGTGCCGGATCCCGTCGTGGAGCCAAAGCTGATGTCGCCCGTGCCGGGCGACGCGGCATCCGCAAGGCTGCTGACGGTAAGCCCGGTTGCCTGCGTGCTCGTGCCGATCTGGATGGGTCCGGTGAAATCGTTGTTGGTGGCGGTGAGGGCGAGGGTGGTTCCGGTGGTGCCGCCCGCCGTGACCGTGAGTCCGCCCGTTCCGGTGATCTGTCCTGCGATGGTATTGCCAGCCACGTTGCTGAGCGTGATGGTGGCCCGGGATCCGTTGTTGAGCGTCACGGTGCGCCCGGATCCCACGGTGACGGCGTTGGTCGCAAACGTGAGTCCGCCGCTACCGTTGAAAGTGAGCCCGCCGGAAGAGCCCAGTCCCCCGTCCCCCGCAATGCTGAGCGTGCCGCTGTTGATCACCGTCCCGCCGGTGTAGGTGTTGGTGGTCGGCGTCAGGGTGAGGGTCGAAGCCGCAGCACCGGCCGACAGCACCAAGGTCACGGGGTTGGACCCGTTGTTCGTGATGTTGCCGGAAGAGACGGTGATGCCCTGGGCCGCCCCGAGGGTGACGTAGAGGTTGTAGTCGGGATTGCCTCCGGAGGTGATGGTTCCGCCGGTGCTGGAGATGGTCAGCAGACCCGAACCGCCCTGGAGAACGCCCTGGGTGGTGAGGCTGTTCCCCGCCAGGGCCAGGGTGGCCGCGCCGCCGGTGTAGCGCAGGGTGTTGAGCACCCGGGAAGCAGTCAGCGTGGTGGTCGTCGTTCCGCTGCCGAAGTTGATATTCCCCGTGGCGTTGTTCGAATAGCTCGTGTTCCAGGTCGTATCATCCGCCAAGGTGCTGGTGGCGTTGAGTGGAGTGACGCCGAAAGTGGAGCCGTAAGCGGCGTAATCGACCGCGGTGGTCCCGACCCCGGCCGTGGCCCAGGCGCCGATCGGCACGCCGGCGGAAGTGGCGGCCTGTCCGGTGATGAAGATCTGGTTCTGCGCCGTCGTGCCGAGGGCGGTGCCACCGAGAAAAGCGACCGTGGACGTGTTCGAGGCCGCGCGCGAGGCCAGGCCGGTGCCGTTGCTGAAGGTCAGCGCCTGCGTCGCGGGCGAAGTGGTGGCGTTGGTGCTGGTGACGGTCAAACGACCGCTGGAAAGAGTCAGCGCCCCGAGCGTCTCCGCGTAGCTGTTGCCCGCGCCGGCGGTGTTCGTGTAGGTGATGGCGCCGCCGTTCGAGGTGATGCCCGCGGCGTTGTTCACCCGGTCGATGGCCCCTTCGACGACGTTCGTGTTGGTCATGGTCAGGGTGCCGCCGTTCAGCGTGATGCCGCTGGTGCCGGTGAGCTGGCCCGTGGAGTTCAAGGTGAGGCCACCGCCGGCCACGCCGCCGGGTCCGCCGAGCACGGTCGGCCCGGTGTAAGAATTGACTCCAGTGAGGGTGAGGATGCCCGTCGCCGCCGTGGGCACGACCGTCAGGCCGAGCGTGGAGGACGATCCATTCTGCAGGACCCCGGCGAAGGCATTGGCCGCCCCGATCCGCGCCGTGAGCACCGCATTGCTCGTGGTGCCGCCGTTCTGCACCACCGCGCCGGCCACGGGTGCGGAGAGACCGCTGACGGTCGTGCTGTTGTTATTCAGGCTCAGGACACCCGCGCTGCCCACGGTGACGGCGTTCGGGCGCAGGGAGTTCAGCGCACCGGCGTTGCCGAGCTGGAGCGTGCCGCCGCCGATCGTCACCCCGCCGGTGAAGGTGTTGGAAGCGCCGAGGATGAGGGTGCCGGTGCCGAATTTGTTCAACGAGGTGGCGGGTGCCTGGCCCGCGTTGACCGCGCGGTTGTCGGCGATCACCGCGTTGAGACTGGCCACCGAGCTGCTGTTTTGGAAGACGTTCAATTCCCGCACGTTGGTGCCGGTCGCCCCGGTCCCGGCGATCGTCCCCGTCCCATCGACGGTCACGGCCCCGGCTCCGCTGCCGATCAGAATGCCCCCGGCGTTGAGCAGGTTCGTCCCGGTCAGGGTCAGGGTGGGAGAGCCGGTGTTGAAGCGCAGGGTATTGGTCGTGAACGCGGACGGGCTCGCGGTGGTGGTGACGTCCGTGTTGGTCCCGGCGGAGAAGATGTTGGTGCCATAGGTCGCGGCCACCGGGTTCGATCCCGAAAGGTTGGCCCAGTCCGTGCCGTTCAAGGTCACGAAGGCCGCGTTGGTGGTGCCAGAGGCGATGACGTTGTTGGTGGCGGTGAGACCGCTGAGGACGACGGACGGCGAACCGGTGCCGAGGACGATGTTGAGTCCCGCGTTGCCGCCGCGGGTAACGGTTCCGGTGTTCACGGTGAGCCCCCCGACTCCGGCGGAAGAGGAGAGGACGCTGTAGGTGTTGGCGGTGAGGGCGGTGCTGGCGAAGGTCTGAGTCGTCGCCGCGGCGTTGCCGAGAATGTCCACCGTGCCGCCGCCGAGGGTGAGGGCGCTGCCCGAGGCGACGACGCCGGAGGCCGGGGTGGCAACACCGGTGGCATCGAGCCGGAGCGTGCCCGCGTTCACCGTGGTGGCTCCGGTGTAGGTGTTGTTGTTGGTCAGCACCCAGGTGCCCGCGCCGGTCTTGGTCAGGGTCGCGGCGCCTCCGGTGTTGTTCACATAGAGTGGAGCGAAGACGTTGTTCCCCGTGTTGGAACCGGTGAGGACGAGATTCTTGTTGCCCGATGCCGCCACCCCCGTGGTGCCGGTATTCGTCAAGCTGAACGTCCCCGAGCCGGAGGCATCCAGGGTGAACGTGCCGGTGGTCATCGCCGCGAGGGAGAGCGCCCCGCTGAGCGACTGGTTGGCCGATCCGATGTAGCGCAACCCGAAGGTGGAGGTGGTCTGCGTAACGGTCACGGCATTGCCGCCCCCGGCGGAGGCGAACGTGAGCGTGCCGGCGGAAGTGGTGGTTCCCGCCGAACTGATCGTTCCATTGAAGGTGTTGGCGGTGCTGCCCAGCGTCCAGTTGCCAGTGCCGCCCTTGGTCACGGCGATATTTTGCCCCGAGGCATCGTTGGAAATCCGCCCCGCGAAGACGCCGCTGTTGGCCCCCTGCAAGGTCAAGGTCTTGGCGGCCGTGCCACCGCTGGCGAGCAGGTCGGTGTTGATGGTGACGAGGTTGGCACCGCTGGTGTTCGAGTTGTCGATCGTGCCACCTCCGGTGGTGCCGAGAAGGGCGATCTGGCGGTTGTTGAGGGTGAGAGGTCCGGTGGAGGTAGCTCCCCAGGTCAGAGTGCCGACACCGGTTGTGTTGCCCAGCACAATGGCACCGTTGGCGGACGACGAGTCGGCAAGACTACCCAGCGTCACATTGTTGCTGCGCGTGGCCGATCCGCTGACGATCAGAGGTCCCTGAAACGTGTTGCCCGTGCTCGTCAGACTCAGCGGCTGGGTCCCCGCCGAAATCACCGAAATTCCGCCAGAGCCGGTGACAGGCCCTGCGATGACCGTTCCAGCAATGTTATTCACGTTGATTTGGGCAAGCGCTCCGTTGTTGATTGTGACCGAGCGTGTCGCCCCCAACGTCTGACTGGCCACCGTGACCGAAAGTTGCCCGGATCCATTGAAGATGATGCCACCCGCTGTGTTTCCAAGGTTGGAGTCGGCGCTAATGGCAAGCGTGCCCCCATTGATTACGGTTCCACCGCTGTAGGTGTTGCCGGTGGATCCGAGGGTGACGGTATTCGTGCCGGAGACCACCAGTGTGGTATTGCCGCTGTTGTCCGTGATCGGCGCACTGACCGTGATACCTTGGTTGTTACCGGTCGTCAAAAACAGGTTGCCACCCCCGGACGGGGTTCTCAGGGCCCCGGTGCCGCCATTGGAGATGGTCAACAAGCCAGAGCCCCCGTTGAGGACGCCGAAGGTCTCCAGGTTAAAAGTCGCGGTGCCGAGGCTGAGAGTCTGGGCGCTGCCGCTGTATCGCAGCGCGTTGATGGTCCGGGAGGCAGTGAGTGTGGAGGCCCCACTCAAAGTGTAGGCGTTCGCCGCGGTGGTCCAGGTGGTTTCGGCGCTGGCGGAGATGTTCGCCGGCACGACCTGGCTCGAAGAATTGTAAACCGCGTAGTCAGTTTGCGCGTTCGCCGCCGTGCCAGTCGTAGCCCAGGGACCGATGATCTGACCGGACGTCGTCGCCGTTGCGCCCGTGACGACGATCATATTCTTGGTCGTGTTCAAGCCACTTCCGGCCGAAAAAGCCACGCCCGATGTGTTGGAAGCCCCGGTGCGGGTGAGCCCGGCAAGCGTCAGAGTCTGGCTTCCCGTGCCCGCCTGGTTCGTGGTTTCAACGACATTCAACAAGCCGCTGGTGAGCGCAACGGAACCAATCCCCTCACTGTAAACGGTGGTTCCCGAAGTATTGGTGAAAGTGATCGTCCCGCCGTTCGAAGTGATCCCCGCGGTGTTGCTCACCCGGTTCAGCGCCGCCTCACCGGAGGTGGTGTTCGTCAGGGTGATGGCCCCGCCGTTCAGAGTGATGCCGCTGGTGTTCAAGAGGGCCTGATTGCTCCCCGCCAGCGCCATCGTCATGCCGTTGTTGATGGTGGTGGTCCCGCTCCAGCCTCCGGTCGAGGTCCCGTTGAGGGTGAGCGTGCCCGCGGTGCCCCCGCCGTAGACCCCGCCCGTCAGCGTGACATTGCCCGTGCCAGCCACCGCACCGGTGAGGGTCGCGGCGGCAACGTTGTTGAGGGTGATCGCATTGTTCGTGGCCCCGAAGGTGAGAGTGCTGGAACCCGCGTCGATGATATAACCAGTCGTATTGAACGTCAGCCCACCCACGGTGATGCCGGTCCCCAGCGTCACCGTCCCCGCCGTGCCCCAGAAAAGGGCGGTGTCGAGATTGAGGTTGGTCCAACTGCTGTAACCCGTTCCGTTCCACCATCGGGCATTCGTGGTGTCCCAGGTGCCGCCTCCGCCCAGACCGCTGCCGGTCAAGATGCTGGAGCTGCTGGCTCCGGTGCCGTCGGAGTCCCAATAGAGGTCCGCTGCACTGACCGGAGAGCCTGTCAGAATCAGCATCGGCAACAATCCAGCCACGACGATTTGCTTGGCGCGCATCGGCAGCAGCGAAAGTTTCAGTGGGTTTTTCATGGCGCGGGCAATTGCCATCAACCCCGGGATTCGCTGGCTCTTCTCGTCTGGGAACGCGGAAGATCTGCGAAGGGATTTCTAGCAAAGCGAAACGCTGTCAAACGCCCCGCGCGGAGGCAAGAAAAAAATCGGGCAGACCTGCCGTTTTAGATCAACAAATCCTTAATATCAATTATCCTAAGCTGTCGACAATCGTTGAAAGTTCAACCATCGACCACCCGTTCTTCACCGAGCGGTCGCTGTCGACTTGGACGGCATCAAAAAGGTGAGCAAGGCCCCGACGATGAGCAGGACGGCGGCGACCTGGAACGAAGAGTCGAAGCTCCCGCTGCTGGCCTTGAGGCGCTGCGCCACCGAACTCAGGAGACTGCCCACGCCCCAGGAGGTGAAGAGAATTCCGTAGTTCATCCCAAAATTCTTCAAGCCCCAGAGATCCTTGGCGAAGGACGGAAAAATCGAGAGATTGGCTCCGTAATTCAGCCCGATCAGGGTGGCCAGGAGGAGCAAGACGTATTTGGAGCCCTCCGTGGAATTGGTGACGGGAATCGCCGCCAGCATGAGCCCGGCCTGGAAGAGAAGCACCAGGAGCAACGTCCAGCGCCGACCGATTTTGTCGGACAACAACCCGGCGCCGATCCGTCCTCCGGCATTGCCGATGGCCATCACCGCAACGGCAATGAACGCGGAATCCTTCATGGTGGCCTTGGCCATGCCACTGATGCTCCCAATCACCATCAAACCGGCTCCGGCCCCGGCGAAGTAAATCAACCACAGCAACCAGAAATTTCCCGTCCGGATGATCTCCCCGGGGCCCAATCCGGTCGACCCGGTTTTGGAACCGCCGGAGGAACGGGCATCGGCCAAATAACCAGTTGGCGGGTTCTGAAGGAGTTGAGCCAGGCAGACGATGATGACCAGGAAGGCCACTCCGAGGATGAGCATCGATTTCTGCAATTGATAGTGCGTCACCAGAACCTGTGATAGCGGCGCCAGATACACCGGCGCGAGCCCGAAACCGGCGACCACCAGCCCCGCAATCAGACCCGTCTTGGCCGGAGGAAACCACTTCAGCGCCGGCGGCGTGGCGGAGGAATACCCGAACCCCATGCCCAACCCGGCGAGCACGCCGAAGCCGAGGAGCCATAGCCCGTAGCTGCTGGTGGTGGAAATGAAGATGAGGCCGCCGCCGATCAACAGACCTCCCAGCGAAGCCGTGACCTTGGGTCCGAACTTGTCCTGACACCGGCCCGCGAGGATCATGGCCCCGGCAAAGACCAGGCAACAGAGCGCGTAAGGATCGCTCAGTTGCTCGCCTTTCCAGCCGAATTCCTTGGCGATAGCGTCCTTGAACAGACTCCAGGCATAGAGCACCCCGAGGGCCAGATTGATGCCGAGTCCGGCAAAGGTCACCACCCAACCGCGAGCGGCGACGGCGGACTCTGAGCTGACTGGGGAAGGCGCGGGTTGGTTCTCGGCGGACATCCCCGCACCCTACGCAGGACCGTTAAGGAAAGGCAAGGCGGTTTCCTTCACGCTTTCCGCAGAGTTCAGTTGTCAGCTTGTCCTCGACAGTCGTCGGTAAGGATTGATGGGTCCGCTGCAAACCTCCCTCCTCGGCGCGTTCTTGACCACGTCCTCCCTGTGGCCTGTCGCTGCCGACCCGCCACCGCCACCGCGCCTCCCGGGTGGTTGTCTCCAGGCCATCGTGGTCTCCGCTCTCGGATGGGAAAGCCCGTCCGCGATCTTGCAGCGCTGGGAACGGGAGGAGCCGGACGCTCCCTGGCGCCCCTTCGGTCCACCCTGGCCCGTCGCTTTGGGCAAGCGCGGGCTGGCTTGGGGACGCGGCCTTCATGAACTCCCGAATGGATTCCTCGCCAAAACGGAAGGGGATGGAAAATCCCCCGCCGGTCTGTTCTGGCTGGGCCCCGCCTTTGGCTCTGCGGAAGCTGCTCCCCGCGGACTTCGCATGCCGTGGCGGCAGGGCACGGAATCCGACTTCTTCGTGGATGATCCGACCTCGCCGGACTACAATCGTTGGGTGCGGCTGGCCCCGGGCGAGCCCGCCTCTTGGAAATCGGCGGAGCGAATGCGCCGCGAGGATTCTCTCTATGCCTTCGGACTGGTCGTGCAACACAACATGCACCCCGTTCTTCCCGGAGCCGGCAGCGCCATTTTTCTGCATGTCTGGAGGGGCCCGGACTCCGCCACTGCGGGTTGCACCGCGATGGCGCGGACCGATTTGTTGACCCTCTTGTCCTGGCTGGATCCCGCCAAGGCACCGGTCCTGGTGCAGGCGCCAGTGGACGACTGGCCCAAACTGCGGTTGAGTCTGGAACCGCCGAATCCATGAAGCTCGCCAAAATGTCCTACATCTCCCAGATCGTGGCCACGGTTGGAGTCATCCCCGCTGTCTGGGGCATTTTCGATCAGACCGAAAAAGCCCGGATGGAGGAACAAAAGACCCAGGCGCTGCTCCGGCTCACCGCTTTCCCGGCCCTGGACGGCGTCATCCAACGAGATCGGGCGGAACGCGAAAACGTGGAGAAAGCGATCTCGGAACTGAAACGCGTGCGGACCAACGGAGGCGTCAAGTCCGCCTTCCCCACCGGCAAAACCGCCTACCACGGCATCCCGGGACTTGCCGACGCCGGACGGCACTACGAATACCTCGGAGTCATGGTGAGGCTGGGTTACGTCGAATTCGAACCCATTTTCGAGGTGATCGCGTTCCCGGATGCGTTGTGGAACGAAATGGAGGCTTCCGGTTTGCTGGCCATGATCCGCACCGAAAGCTGGAGCACCCCGGAGGAACCGTTGCCCGATTTCTGGGTGAATTTTCAGCACCTCCGCTCCCTCTACGAATCGGCCCGGAACCCGAAAGCCCCAACCGATCAGGTCCTGGATCCCCAAAGCGCCGCGGACCGGATCGGCCACTGGTGGCGCGAAATGACGAGCCGGCCCTGACCACCCTTTTTCACCGCGAAATCTCCCTTCACCGGGAGTTTGCGGAAAGAAATCGGCCGCACGAACGGTTCCTCCTGACGACACTCCATGTCCATCCCCTGGGCCATCCCGCTGTTCTCCCTCGTCTGGCTGCAAACCATCGCCGCCGGTCCCGTCCGCTTTTCGCACGAGGTCTTGCCTTTGCTCTCCGAACATTGCCTCTCCTGTCACGGCCAGGATGAGGCGCACCGCAAGGCGGACCTGAGGCTCGACACCCGCGACGGAGCGATCCGCACGATTCAATCCGGCGAATTCCTCGCCCGAATCACCAGTGACGACCCGGACGAGGTCATGCCGCCGCCGAAATCGCACAAACCGCCCCTCTCCCCCGGCCAGGTGAGCACCTTGAAACGTTGGATCCAGGAGGGCGCCGCCTGGGGAAAACACTGGTCCCTGGAACCCCCGAGGAAGCTCCCGGTCCAGGGAAACCCGGTCGATTTCTTCGTCAAAGCGCGCCTCGCCAAGGAGGGCCTGAGCCCCGCCCCACCCGCGCCGGAACACACCTTGCGGCGTCGCCTCTCGTTCGATCTCACCGGACTTCCCCCCACCGGACCGCCCCGGACCGTGGACGAACTGCTGAGCTCCCCTCATTACGGCGAACGCATGGCCATGTGGTGGCTCGATGCCGCCAGATATGCGGACACCGATGGATTTCAGTCCGATGCCGGCCGCACCAACTGGCCCTGGCGCGATTATGTGGTCGACTCCTTCAACGCCAACAAACCGTTCGACCAGTTCACCCTGGAACAATTCGCCGGAGACCTTCTCCCCGGGGCCACTCCGGAACAAAAGATCGCCACCTGCTTTCACCGCAATCACATGACCAACGGCGAGGGCGGTCGGGACAAGGAGGAGTCGCGCATCGACTACGTCATCGACCGCGTCAACACGCTGGGAACGACCTGGCTCGGTCTCACGCTCGGCTGCTGCCAGTGTCATTCCCACAAGTTCGATCCCATCACCCAAGCCGATTACTACAGCCTCAACGCCTTCTTCAACAGCATCGACGAGGATGGATCCGCCGGCAACGCCGCCAAACCCTATCTCTCCTATCAATCCCCCCGGGCGGCGCGCGCGGTGGATGAGGCGCAGCGCCTTGTGGACGAACGCCGGCCGAAGGAAGCCCTGGCACGGCGCGAAGCCGACCCTCCCTTCAACACCTGGCTCGCTGCCCATCGGGAATCCGTGCGGAATGGGTTCAACGCCTGGCACACCCTCCACGGACGGGTCGAGTCCCAGGAGGGAACCGTCCTCACGCAAGCCCCGGACGGCACCATCACCGCCAGCGGTCCCAACCCCAAGCAGGATGACTACCGCCTCATCGGCCCCTCACCGCTCCCCCGCATCACCGGCCTCAAGCTCGAGGTGCTGCCCCAGAACGGCGCCCTCTCCCGGGGCCGGGATGGCGAATTCATCCTGACCGACATCAAGGTCCAGGTCCGCGCCAGGACCGGTTCCCAGATCCGCGACATCCCCGTGAAAACCGCCGTGGCGGATACGAAAATCGAGGGCAAGGCTCGCGAATATGGCGATGTCAAAGGAACGCTCGACGACGATCCCCGCAACGGTTGGACCACCCGAGGTTTCCCCAAGGACCAGCCTCACACCGCCCTCTACGCCCTCGCGGAACCGCTCTCTTTGGCTGAAGGCGAGGAACTTATTTTCGAGATGCGGCACCGCTCCACGAACGGAGACGCCAACATCGCCAAATTCCGGCTTCAAGCCACGGATCAACCGGGCCCCGCCGTGCGCGAACTCGCCCCAGCCCCACTCGAACAACTTGCCAGGGGAGTGATGGAACGGGACCGACTCTTCGACCAATTCCTCGAGGATTACGCCCCCTACCGTCCCGCCCGGGAGGCGCTGGACCGCGCCCTGGCGCAACTGCAGGAAGCCAAGGCGGCCGCAAATCCCCTCAACGTCATGGTCCTGGCAGAGCGGCCGCAACCCCGCGACACCCACATCCTGGTTCGCGGTGTCTGGGACAAAAAAGGCGCCTTGGTCCAACCGGACGTGCCACCGGCCATCGCCCCCTGGCCCCGGGACCTCCCGCGCGACCGGCTCGGCCTGGCCAAATGGATCACTTCGCCCGACCATCCGCTCACCGCGCGCGTCTTCGTCAACCACCTCTGGCAGATGCTCTTCGGTGCCGGGCTGGTGCGCACCCCGGACGACTTCGGGTTGCAAGGTCAGCCCCCCACCCACCCCGAACTGCTGGACTGGCTGGCGGTCGATTTCATGGAGCACGGCTGGGATGTGCAGCACCTCATCCGCACCATCGTTGCGAGCGAGACCTATCGGCAGAGCTCGGACCGTGCCGACGAGGCCGATCCCGCCAACCTGCTGCTGGCCCGGGGACCGCGCTTCCGCCTGCCGGCCTGGATGATTCGCGACGCCGCGCTGACCAGCTCCGGGCTTCTCAACCCGGCCCTCGGAGGTCCTCCGGTGCGCCCGCACCAACCCGCGGGCGTCTGGGAGGAAATCTTCATGGGCCGCTTCACCTACGAACCGAGCCAGGGCCCGGCCCAATATCGTCGCACCCTCTATGCATTCTGGCGGCGCAGCATCGCTCCGGTCTTTCTCTTCGACAGCGCGCAGCGCCGCTCCTGCGAAGTCGCCACCACCCGCACCAACACCCCCTTACAGGCCCTGACCTTGCTCAACGACCAAACCATCCAGGAGGCTTCCCTGGCTCTGGCCTCATCCGCCCTCCCTCACGCCGATCCCCTCGGCGAAATCTTCCAACGCGTCCTCACCCGTGCCCCGGAACCGGCCGAACGCCGCGTCCTGCAGGCCCAATATGCCGCAGCCCTCACCCACTATCAAGCACACCCCCACGACGCCGCCATCTTCGCGGAAAGCAAGGCCTCACCCAGCCTCGCGGCCCTCAAGTTGGTTGCCAGCCTGATCCTCAACCTCGACGAAACCATCACCCGCGAATGAACCTGCCCAACACCCCTTCCCGGTTCTCCCGCCGCGCCCTCCTCGCCACCACCCTGGCCGCTCCCCTCATCCGGGCCCAGACGAAATCCGCCCCCGATTTTCACGGAACCACCATCGGCCACGGCACCCACCGCTATCGGGTCGACAAACTCTGGAGCCGCGCGGATCCCGCTTCCGCCCCGGTGAAGGATTGTCACGAAATGGTGCAAGTGCCAGACGGCCGACTCTTCCTCCTCACCAACCACCCGCAAAACAACATCCTCATCTACGAGACCAACGGCACGCTCCTGGAAACTTGGACCCTCCAGATGAGCGGCGCTCACGGCCTCACCTTCGCGGGCGATCATCTCTACCTCTGCGACACCTCCGGGCGCGTCGTGAAAACCACGCTGGAGGGAAAGATCGTCCTCGAACTGCCGCACCCGGTCAAGGAGGGAATCTACAAGGCGACCGAGCTCTACAGCCCCACCGAGTCCGCCGTAGCCCCCAACGGAGATATCTACGTGGCCGATGGCTATGGATCCCAATATATCTTGCGCTTCGATCCCGCCGGAAAGTTCCTCTCCAAGTTCGGCGGACGCAGCACCCAACCAATCAATCCAGGCCGTTTTCTGCAGGCGCACGGGGTGGCCATCGACACCCGGAACGGCGAACCCTTGCTGGTGGTCACCGAACGCGTCCGCAATGAGTTCAACTGGTTCCGGCTCGATGGCACCCACGTGCGCGGCGTCTACCTCCCGGGCGCTTATGTCAGCCGTCCCGTGATCCATGGGGAACATCTCTATTCCGGAGTCTGCTTCGGTGCCAAACCGAACGATTATCGCATGTGGCAGGGCCGCGGGTTCGTCACCATTCTCGACGCTGCGGACCGGGTCATCTCCGCTCCCGGAGCCCGCGCGCCGGAATATGAGGACAACAGCCTGCGGCTGCTGCTGCAATCCGACCCCGTGTTTCACAACTGCCACGACGTCTGCATCGACCGCCAGGACGATCTCTATGTCTGTCAGTGGAACAGCGGACAGGTCTATCCCTACAAACTTCATCGCGAAGCCTGAGATGAACGATCCTCTGCACACCACGCGCCGCTTCTTTCTCGGCCGCGGCACAGGCGTCTCGCTCGGCGCCATGGCCTTGCACGCCCTCGGACAAGAGGAGCGGATCGGTCTGCCGAACCTCCCGAATCTGGCTCCCAAGGCGAAACGCGTCATTTTCCTGACCCAGTCCGGCGGTCCCTCACAACTCGAACTCTACGATCACAAACCGGGGTTGCCGCAATGGGCCGGAAAAGAGCTTCCGGAATCGGTCCGGAAAGGACAACGCCTCACCACCATGACGGCGAACCAAAAACAGCTCATCCTGCCCGGCCTGACCAAGTTCTCGCGTTGCGGAGAGAGCGGCGCCACCATCAGCGAGTGGCTCCCTCACCTTCAGGAAGTGGCGGACGATCTCTGTTTCATCAAATCGATGACCACCGATCAGATCAATCATGCGCCCGCAATGACGCAATTCCTCACCGGCCACCAATTGCCCGGCCGACCCAGCATGGGCGCGTGGATCAGTTACGGTCTCGGGAGCGTCAATCGCGACCTGCCAGACTATCTTGTCCTGATCTCCAAGATGCAGAGACCGAGCGATCAACCGCTCTATGACCATTACTGGGGCAGCGGTTTCCTCCCCTCCCGCTATCAAGGCGTCAAGTTGCGCAACTCGAAAGACCCCGTCCTCTATCTCAACGATCCCGAGGGACTCCCCAGACCGTTGCGACGCCAGATGCTGGACGGCCTGGCAGACCTCAATCAAATCCGTTATGACAAGACGCGGGACCCGGAAATCACCACCCGCATCCGGCAATACGAAATGGCTTACCGCATGCAGGCCAGTGTCCCGGAACTCACCGATCTCCGCGACGAACCCGACCACGTCTTCAAGCTCTACGGTCCCGACTCCCGACGCCCGGGCAGTTATGCAGCCAACTGCATCCTCGCCCGCCGCCTCGCGGAACGCGGGGTCCGCTTCATCCAGCTTTTCCACCCCGACTGGGATCACCACAGCCGTCTCCCAAGCTGGTGCACCGCCCGGTGCCGGGACACCGATCAACCCAGCGCCGCCCTCATCAAGGATCTCAAACTGCGCGGTCTGCTCGACGACACCCTCGTGATCTGGGGCGGCGAATTCGGACGCGGCGTGGCCGGTCAGGGAAAATGGGACAGCCCCGAGGCCGGGCGCGACCATCATCCGCGCTGCTTCACCATGTGGCTCGCGGGCGGAGGCGTGAGGCCCGGCATCACGTTCGGCGCCACGGACGACTTCAGTTACAACGTCGCCGAGAACCCGGTCCACGTCCGCGACCTGCACGCCACGGCGATGCATCTCCTCGGGATCGACCACGAACGCTTCACCTTCCGCAGCCAGGGCCTCGACTTCAAGCTCACCGGCGTCGAACCCGCCCGCGTGGTGCGGGAGGTTTTGTCAGCTTGAACCGCCGCGCCATCGAGCACCGGATCAAACCGCAGCGCAGACCGCGGGCCCCAAAAGACACAGATCCGCCAGCAACCGGACCCGCCCCGCACTCAGCCTGCTCGCTTGCCGGTGCAAGCACACCAGGGCCAGCGCCGCCAGGATCTCCGCACCGAGAAAGGCAGCATAACGTTCCCGGTGACCAGAGAACCCCAGGGCCAACCCCACCGCGCCCGCCGCGGCAAGCCCGAGCCCCATCCAATTCAAATCCCGGTCCAAGGTCCGCCACCAAGCCGTTGCCGCCCCCGGGTCCAACCTCCGATCGAGGTCGCGCTCCCGCGAGGCGATGAGCAGGCAATTGCAGGCAACCAAGCCCGCGTAAATTGGCAGGGTCAGAGCAAATTCCCGATGCCACCCAAAGGCCACCCAGATCGGCAAGGTGCAGAAAAAACCGATGACAAACTCCTTGCCCGGAAGTTTCCGCCCAGAGAGCGGCTTCACGAACAGGGCAAAATACAACGGCACTCCCGGAGCCACCATGAGGACCCGGCGGAAGATCTCCCCCGACACCCCCAGGGCCAGAACCAACGTGGCCACCAAACTTCCGCACAACGCCACGAGAAACCACCCGCGGTGCCGCTGCCCGAAACGCAATCGCTCCGGCACCAGGCTCCAATCCGGGCAACGGGCCGCGTCGATCAACCGGTCCGCCAGGTAAATGCTCCAAACGAACAGAAAAAATCCCCAGGCCACGCGCCCGGACAACTCTTCCCCCACCGCCCGCCCCGCCGCACAGGTCCAGGCCAGCGCAACCGCCGGAGAATCCAAACCGAGCCAGTTTGGCAGACACCACCAATCCCGGAGCTCCCCGGCGACGGACTCAGGCGGAGAATGAAGCGGATGTCCGGGCACCGCGCGGAACCGGGTTGGGGGTGGTGATGTAGGGAGCCCGAAGATAGATCGGTTCCAGGGGGATCGCGGCCAGACGTTCCCACTCCGCCTCGCACAATTCCGAGGCCAGACGCGCCAAGTCTCCCGCCGCGGGAATGACCACCCTGGCATCGATCCCCAGGGGAGCGGCCGCATCCGTGGTGATCAAGGGAAGATCCGTTCCCGCGATCCGGGCCAGAAACGAGTCTGCCGCCCACAAGTCCGGCTCTCCCGACAATCGATGCCCCCTCACCTCGGCGGTGTAGAAACTTTGCCGGCGCGCGTCTCCGACCACGAGCGCCTCCCGGACCGGAGCGGCTATGGACGGGAACCCGATCACCCGGCAGGAGCGCGCCAACCCGAGCGAAAGCGCCACGGCAATGCCCACGCGAACGCCGCTGTAAGATCCCGGTCCCGTTCCCAGGACAATTCCCGAAAGCCGACGCTCTCCCAGCACGGCGAGTCCTTCCCGCAGAGGTTCAAAAATCACGGAGTTGTGGGCCCGATCGGACGTGAACGACCGCTCCCACACGACGTTCCCGAAGGCCGGGTCCAGCAGCGCCAGGCTGGCCTGCGGCGTGGAAGATTCAATCGCCAAAATCATTGAGACGCCTCCATGGTGACCAACCTCCGCTCCGCGCCATCGACTTCCAACCGAAACCATCGGGTGTGCGCCGGAAACAACTCGGGGAACTTGTCGGCCCATTCCACGAGAAGGACATCTCCCCGATCGAGATACTCATCCCAGCCCAACGCCAAGATTTCCCCCGCCCCCTCCGCCCGGTAAAAATCAAAGTGCGAGACCGGCAACCGACCCGACCGATATTCGTGCAGCAAGGTGAATGTCGGGCTGGTGACAATGTCCGGAGACCCGAGGCCGCTGACAATCGCCTTGCAGAGGTGCGTTTTTCCCGCCCCC
Organism: Verrucomicrobiota bacterium; assembly: GCA_003402735.1. Taxonomy (GTDB): domain Bacteria; phylum Verrucomicrobiota; class Verrucomicrobiia; order Verrucomicrobiales; family DEV007; genus V1-115. The sequence continues at coordinate 8,140 of QQNE01000044.1, read as the reverse complement.
AAATCCCCGCACAAGGCGAGCACATCCCCTCCTCCCAAGGCGGAGGCAATCTCCCGGCCCAGGTCGTTCATTTCCCGGATGGATTCGATGACTCTCCTCATGTCTCCGCTCCCCCTTCAAACGGATCCCACCCTCCCGCCGTGAGACCGTCGCCAGCCCCAAACGGCACAAACTCACCGATCCTGGTCAACGCCAAACCCGGAAACAAGCGCCCCCATTCCGCCAACTGCCCGGCAGCAGGCTCCCCCGAAATCGCCACCAACAACTCGTAGTCCTCCCCGTCCCCCAGCGCCCCGGCAAGGTCCGATCCCGAACTCAACGGCAGCGCCGCCCCATCCAAACGAAAACCGACCCCACTCCGGGCGGCCATCCGCGGCAAATCACGCGCCAGCCCATCGCTCAGGTCCATCAACGCAGTCACTCCCAAATTCTCCACCAGCCAACGCGCTTCCGCCAGTCTCGGCATGAAATCCAAATGTTTGCCCGAAGCGAACGACCCGCCCAGCTGACCCGTCGTCCAAATCCCATCCCCGGGCCGCGCCCCGGACCGGAACCGGCATCGATCCGCGGCGATGGTTCCGGAGAGCGCCACGGAGACGATCACTCCCGCGCACCCCGCCGGCGGCCGCGAGGTCTCGCCCCCCACCACTCCAAACCCGAAGCGCTCCGCACACCGTCGCAGCCCCGCGTAAAGTCCCTCCGCCCAGGCCATGGGACATTCCGGCGGCGCGATCAGGGTGATCAAGGCTTCCTCGGGCTGAGCACCTCCCATCGCCGCGAAATCGCTCACCGCCCGGGCCGCCGCCTTCCATCCCACCCGTTCAGGCTCTGTCCCGGACAGAAAATGCACGCCCTCCACCACACAATCGGTTTTCAACAACCGCCACTGCCCCGGGACCACCGTCCGCATAACCGCACAATCGTCCCCCGGCCCGGCAACCAAGTCTGGCCCCCCAGGCAAGGCGGCGCACAACCGGGCGATCACGGCGTCCTCGCCCAAATCACGGAGGGTGCCGGGTGTCGCTTCGGCCATCTCAGGAACACAGCGTGAGGATGATGTTCGTCAAGTTGAACCCCGCGTGCACCAGGATCGGCACCCAGAGCGACCCGCTCCATTCGTAGACCAACGTCAGGAGCAGGGCCATCACAAACAGCGGCAGCAGCGCGCCGAGGCTCAAATGAATCACCGCGAACGCTCCGGCCACAGCCGTCGCGGCCACCATCGGTCGGGAAAACCGTTTCAGCGCCGGATACAAAAAGCCCCGGAACACCATCTCCTCGCTCACCGGAGCCAGCACGCAGGCGCTGAAGAAAAAGCCAGCCCTCCCCGCCCAATCCTTCGTCTGCAAAAGCTCCTTGACCTTGTCCTGCAACTCGGGGCGACCCACCAGATTCGTCAGCCAGTTCATCCATCCCTGATGAAGCCCCATCGTCACCACCGTGATCCCCACCAGCGACACGGCCGCTTGCCAACCCAAACGACGCCAATCCACCGGAGCCAACCCGAACAAGGTCACCAGATCACAACGCCGCGAAATGAAATAACTCGACAACCCCAGCCCCAGAAACACCGAATTGCTCATCGCGCGCAGTGGACCCGGATGGCGCACGACGAGATAAAAGAAAAACATCAGGCCCACGGCGATGGTCAGTTCAGCCAAGCCAAATTCCGAGACCGACACCCGCCCCGGAGCCGCGGGCGCAACGAGGTCCGGACGGCGCCGCAGAACCATCCCCGCCAAGAGGCCAATCCCCATGAAAATGAGGGTGAGATTCGCGCAATCGACGAGCAACTGTTCCTCCGCCAGCGTCATTCCGGTCACTGTGCGCACGGTTGCCACCGCGCGCGAGCGGTTTGTGTATGAACCGCCCCTCACCGGTTGATTGATCCGGCCCTTCAACTGCGTGATACTGGAAAGGAAGCTGCATCATGCCGTCCCATCGCATTCTCTTTTCCGCTGCCGTGCTCGCCCTCGCGTGGCCATCGTTCGCCACGACCGCCCCTGCGGATTCGCCCCGAGCCAAAGTCGATCTGCTCGCCCTCATCAAAACCGGCCAGGTCCGGCACCACCTCAACCCCTCGATGACCCTCCACGACCCGCCGGAGCGGATCTGGACCTTTACCCCCGATGGCCACCTCAAGATCAGCGGCAAAGGTTTCGGGTATGTCCGCACCATCGACGACTACCGGGACTACCATCTGGTCATCGAACACAAGTTCACCGGCCCAACCCTCGGCTCGCGCGAGGACAAGGCCCGCGACAACGGCGTCCTCGTTCATGCCCACGGTCCCGATGGCACCTACAGCAACACCTGGATGGCCAGCGTCGAGGCCCAGATCATCGAGGGCGGCACCGGAGATCTCCTGGTGCTCTCCCCAAAACTTGCCGACGGCACCGTCCTCCAAACCAGTGTCCGCAGCAGTTCCGGTCTGGACCGCGACCAGGAGAAAATCTGGACGCCCGGTGCCGCCCTTCAGACCGTGACCACCGGCCGGATCAACTGGGAAAAACGGGACGTGGACTGGAAGGATGAGGCCGGGTTCCGCGGCCGCGCCGATGTCGAGTCCCGGGTCAATGAATGGACGCGGATGGAGGTGATCGCCAAGGGCGACACCCTCCAATATTTCGTGAACGGCGTTCTGGTGAACGAAGCCTTTGCTTGCCAACCCGCCCAGGGCAAGATCTGCCTGCAAACGGAAGGGGCGGAAATGATCGTGCGCCGCTTTGAACTGCACCCGCTCGGCACCTTCACGGAAAAATGGAACCCGGTCTCCGCCAGCGGTGGCACCGAGGTCCCGGTAAAACCGAGCAGAGAGACGGCCTGGAGCCCGGAGGAATCACGCGCCGCCATCGCACTCGACGGCCCCTACGAACTTCAACTCGTGGCCGCGGAACCGCTGGTCCGCGATCCCGTGGAGATGACCTGGGACGCGAAAGGCCACTGTTATGTGGCCGACATGATCGATTATCCCCTCGGAGCCGGACCAGGCAAAGCCCCGCTCTCCCGGATCCAACGGCTCATCGACGATGACGGGGACGGACGTTGCGACCGGGCCATCACCTTCGCCGCGGAGATGGACCACGTCCAGGGCCTGTTGCCTTACCGGGACGGACTGATCGCCACCACCCGCACGGACATTCTCTACCTGCGCGACACCACCGGCGACGGCGTGGCCGACATCCGCGAGCCGTTGATCCGGGGCTTCAACCCCAGCCAATCCCAACTCCAGGTCTCCTCCCCACGGTGGGGCCCGGACAACCGCGTCTATTTCAACAACGGCCTCGACACCAAGGAGATCTATCCGGCCGCAGCACCTGCCCAAAAACAGAATTTCGCGCGCAGCAATCTCCGCTGGGATCCGGTCTCCGGCACCTTGGAACCCGCGTCCGGGTTCGGTCAATACGGCGGCTGTTTCGATGACTTCGGTCACCATTTCTTCTGCTCCAATCGGAACCCCGTCATGTTCGCGGTGATGCCTCACGCCGCCGTCGTCCGCAACCCTCTGGCGGGAATTTCCCAGGGCGCGGAGGACATCGCCCCCAGCGGCCCCGAATCCCACGTCTACCCCCGGCAACTGACCCACACCACGGCCGACGCCCACGCCGGCACCAACACCGCCGCCTGCGGCCTCGGCGTCTACCGCGGAGATCTCATGCCCGAATTGCGAAACCAGATTTTCGTTTGCGACCCCACCGGCCAACTCATCACCCGTTACCGGATCGATCCCAAAGGAGCCAGCTTCACCGCCACCCGCGTCGGCGATCACACCGAATTCTTCCGCAGCCGGGACGAGTGGTGCCGCCCGGTCAATGTCACCACCGGACCCGACGGAGCCCTCTACGTCTGCGATATCTACCGACGCTACATCGATCACGCTCGCTACTTCCCCGAGGAGTTCGCCAAGACACACGACCTGCGCGCCGGAGAAAACGAGGGACGCATCTGGCGGATCGTTCCCAAAGGCAGCAAACCACGCGCCATCCGGGGCCTCCCGGAAACCCGCGAAGAGATCGCCAAATGGCTCCACCACCCCAACGCCTGGCAGGTGGAAACCGCCCGCCGCATCCTCTTTGAGACCGATGCAGCGGAGCCCGCCAAACCCGATCTGGCGTCGAACGAATTCGCCCTCCTCAACTGGGAAGGACTGAGCACCATGGGCATGATCGACGCCATTTCCAAAGCCGCCGGAAACCAGAATGCTCGCACCCGGTTCGCCGCCCTGATCCAGCTGGGCCGGTTCGGTTACAACGATGACACCGTCTTCGATGCCTGTCTCAACGCCCTTGCTCCCGACTACAACGATGCCTGGATGCACCGCGCGGTGCTCAGCTCCGCAGGAAGCCAGTCCGGCCGGATTTTGGCGGCCCTGGTGAACACCCCGGGATTCGCGGAGACCCATTCGGAAACCAAGTCCGCCTTTGTCCGGTCCCTTGCCGTTTGCGCCGCGGGACCAGACGCTCCCGGCCAACTGGGCATCGCTCTCCACACCTTGCAGCTCCGCAAAGACGAGCTTCTCTGGTGGAAAGCCGCCCTGCTCCAAGCGCTCGACGCCAAAAAGCTCCAAGCCGATCCCGACGCCAGCCGACAGGCGGCGATCCTGTTGGCCAAGGCCGATGGAGTCATGACCGATGCCGTCGCTCCCCTCGATCAACGCCTCGCCTGCATCTCGCTCCTCAGCCAACGGCCCTGGGATAAAGCGGAGCCGGTCGTCCGCAAATTGCTGGCGGCTGGACAACCCAAAGAGATCGCCGACGCCGCCCTGGCCCTGCTCAAGAAATTCCCGGCGGACAAGACCGCCCCGCTCCTTTACGAGTTGCTCCCCAGGCTCGGACCCACCGCACGAACCGAAATCGTCAAACTCCTCACGGCCAACGGAGGCACGGTGCGCGGTTTCTTTGAGCGCATCGCCCGCGGGGAAATCCCCAAGGCGTTTGTCGATGCCGAAACGCGCTGGCGTTATCTGCGGCCGAACCAACCGCTGCACGACCTCGCCGTGGAGCTGTTCGGCAGTCCAAGTTCCGATCGCGCCGCTGTGATCGCCCAATACGCCCCGGCGCTCACCACCAAAGGCGACGCCCTGAGAGGCCAACAAGTCTTTTCCACGGTCTGCGTGGCTTGTCACCGCTTGCAGAATGCCGGGGCCGATGTGGGCCCGTCCCTCGCAGATGTTCGCATCAAGGAGAAGGAGTCGCTCCTCCACGATATCCTCGACCCCAACCGCATCGTGGAAGCCCGTTGGATGGCCTACCAGATCGACACCAAGGACGGCCGGGCCCTATCGGGACTGATCGCCGCGGAAACGGCGGCCGAGGTCACCCTGAAAACGGCCGGGGGCTTCACCGAAGTGCTGCCCCGTGCCACGATCAAAGAAATGAAGTCTCTCGATCTTTCCCTGATGCCGATCGGCTTGGAGGGAGCCATCAGCCAGACTCAAATGGCCGATCTCTTGGCCTTCCTGAAAAACGAATGAATCCCTCCGCCCGCGTCGTCATCGGCCTCATCGGCGGCCTCGCCACATCGCTGGCCTCCGGCCCGAACTATGCCCCGTGGACCGAAAAAGATTTTCCGTTCACCTCCACCAGCCTCGACCTCCGCGACCTGGAGCCTCAAGCGGTCCCGATGAACATCACCCCGCGCGGACTGCTCTTGAACCTGGGAGAGAACCTCTGGCTCTGCTTCGATACCGAGCTTTTGCGGGTGGCGGCCCTCTGGCGCGGACACAGCGTCACCCCCGAAGCCTTGGCGCCCCTCTCCTATCAGGAATCCAAAAATCTCAAGACTCGGGGCGGCCAGGAACTTCTTCCCAAACCGGATGGCAAAATCATCCTCTGGAACGGCGTCTACCCCGGCTGGCAATTGGAAAACCCGGCCACTTTCACCGACCCGAGAAAACCCCAGCCCAGCGCCGCTGAACCGGGACGCGGGCCGTTGCCCAAAACACACGCCAGGTTCCAGGCGATCCGCCTCGAGGAGGGCGGAGCCGCTTTTCTCTACAACGTGGCCGACTCCCCCGTGGAAGACCGCTTCCGGGTCGTCGAGGGCACCGTGCAACGCACCCTCCATCTCGCCCCGTGCGCCCGCGCCATCACCCTGGTGCTGGCTCAGGATTGGACGGTAGCTGTCCCGGCCCACCCAACCGCCATCGACCTCGCCTTCGACCTGACAGAGCGGACCCAACTTCCGTCCTCCAAGCCGGCCAAGCCGCCCAAACCACCCGGCAAACGCTGGAACGAAACCGTGGTCACCGAAGCCTCCCCCCCGACCGACGGAAAAGACGCCCTTGCCGTGGACCTAATTCCCCTGCCCTCACCCAATCCATGGCGGCGCAATGTGCGGGCGTGCGACATCGCCTTCTTCCAGGATGGCACCGCGGCGCTGGTCACTTTCGACGGAGATGTCTGGATCGCCCGCAACCTCCAGTCAGACCTGGGCAAGGTCAGCTGGTCACGCTTCGCTTCCGGACTTCACGAACCGATGTCGCTCGTCATCAGGGAGGAAAAAATCTTTGTCTTCGACCGGAACGGCATCTGGCGACTTCGGGACAGCGACGCCAACGGCGAGTGCGACCTCCACGAGTTGTTCTCGAACGTCTTCCCGCAATCGGCCGAGACCCGGGAATTTCCCAACTCGCTCAAGCTCGCCCCGGACGGCTCGTTCGTCATTGCCAAGGGCGGGCAACAAGACTCGACCCTCAGCGAGCTGAACGGAAGCGTCCTCCGGATCTCGGCGGATGGCCAAGATTTCACCGTGCTGGGCCATGGATTCCGGCAACCCTTCGCCGGAGTGCACCCGGTCACCGGCCTGGTCACAGCCTCCGATCAGGAAGGTCATTACACGCCCACCACCCCGCTTTACACCCTGACCCGGAACGAATTTCACGGGTTTCTCAGCCCCCTGCTTCCCAAGGAACAATACCCCGAACCGATCGCTGAGCCACTGACCTGGATTCCTCATCAAGTCAACGCCTCGGCCGTTTCCCAGGTTTGGCTAGCAGGACCCAAATCAAAAATGGGAGCGCTCAACGGTTCCCTGATCCACCTCGGGTTCAATCGGCCGGAACTCTTCCGCGTCCTCATCAACGAACGAGCCTCCCGTCCCCAGGCCGCCGTGGTCAGCCTGCTGCGCGATTTTGAGGTGCCCGCTCTCAATGCCACCCTCAATCCCGCCGATGGCTGTCTCTATGTCACCGGGTTTCAGGTGCTGGGCTGGGGCACCACCGCCAAAAATCTCTCCGCACTGGCACGAATCCGTTCCACCGGCGCTCCCATTCTCTCGCCCAAGGAACTCGCGCCCACGGACAAGGGAATCCTGCTGAAGTTCGATGTCTCACTCGACCCCAAAACTGCGGCGGATCGCTCCAGTTATTCCATCGAAAGCTGGCACTACCGCCGCACCTCCAATTACGGATCTCCCCACCTCAAGGAGGATGGCACCCCCGGCCAGGATTGGAGAACGCCGAGCAGCGCCTATCTGTCGCAGGATGGTCACGCCGTGTTTGTCGCCTTGCCGGACATGAAACCGGTCCAACAGATGCGCATCGGATGGGGCTTGCGCACTCCGGATGGAACTCCCGTTGAAGGCAACGTCTACTTCACCCCACACGAACTCACCCGGTTCGACCCGGAACAAGAAGGGTTCGGCCGGATCGAAATCGATCTCTCGCCCAAACCATCCCTCAGTCCGGCCATCCAAACAGCCTCCGTGGAAGAAGGGAAGCGTCTCCACCAACTGATGGGTTGCATGGCCTGTCACACGGTCAGCGAGAAGGATCAAGCCAAGATCGGACCGTCCTGGAAAGGTCTCTACGGCAAGAAACGGGAGATCTTTCAGGCCGGGAACGTGGAAGCCACGGAGGATTACCTCCGCGAATCGATCCTGGATCCCGCGGCCAAAATCGTGAAGGGATTCGAAAAAATCGAGGCCGGCATGCCCATCTACGCAGGCGTGTTGAGCGAGGCTCAGATTGAGTCCCTGATCCTCTACATCAAGACCCTCTGACCGGATCGTTCCGAATCGGCAAAAAAAAGCCCCCCATCCTCCTGGAGGGAAGATGGGGGGAATAACCTGGCAGCGACCTACTCTCACACGGCCTGTCGCCGCACTACCATCGGCGCTACAGCGTTTCACTTCCGGGTTC